>JBATAV010000768.1:0-1967 GCA_049662025.1 Paracoccaceae bacterium
ATCATCGACCTGGCGGCCGAGCGCGGCGGCAACTGCGACCTGACGGTGCCGGATGAAAAGATCGTCACCGAAGGCGGCATCACCATCGTCGGCTACACCGATTTCCCCAGCCGGATGGCGACCCAGGCCTCAACGCTTTATTCAAACAACATCAGACACATGCTGACCGATCTTACACCAAAGAAAGATGGTGTGATCGACCACAACATGGGCGATGACGTGATCCGCGGTGCCACCGTGGCGCATGCAGGCGAGGTGACCTGGCCCCCGCCACCGCCCAAGGTGACGGCGATTGCAGCGGCCAAGCCGAAGGAGAAGGCGCGTGAGCTGACGGTTGTGGAACGCCGGGCGCAGGAAGTGGCGGCCTTCAAGGCGCAGACCCGCAGTCAGGTGGGAATTCTGGCGATCGGCGGCGGGCTCTTGCTGCTGACGGGGCTTTATGCGCCGGCCAGTTTCATGTCGCACTTCATCGTCTTCGTGCTGGCGGTCTATGTCGGGGTTCAGGTGATCTGGAACGTCAGCCATTCCCTGCATACGCCCCTGATGGCGGTGACCAACGCGATTTCGTCGATCATCATCCTGGGCGCGCTGTTGCAGATCGGCTCTGGCAATATCCTGGTCATCCTGCTGGCTGCGGCTTCGGTCCTGATGGCGGGCATCAACATCTTTGGCGGCTTCATGGTCACCCGGCGCATGCTGGCCATGTTCCAGAAATCCTGAAGGAGCCGCTGACATGGAAATCGGATTCACCACGGCCGCCTATGTCGTTGCGGCGGTTCTTTTCATTCAATCCCTCGGCGGGTTGTCGGGCCAGGAAAGCGCCAAGCGCGCGGTCTGGTACGGCATTGTCGGCATGGCGCTGGCGGTGCTGGCGACACTGATCGGGCCGGGGCTTGGCAACTGGTATGTCACGGTCGTCATGCTGGCCATTGGCGGCTCTATCGGCTGGGTGGTGGCGCAGCGGGTGCAGATGACCGAGATGCCGCAGCTGGTGGCGGCGATGCATTCGCTGGTCGGTCTGGCGGCGGTGTTCATCGGCTACAACGCCCATGTCGAGGCGGCTTCGGTCGCCGCACTGGACGAGACGGCACGGCAGGCGCTGACCGGCTTTGCCGCCGTGCTGGCGCATAAATCGCATGTAGAGTTGAACATCCTGCGGGTCGAGGTGTTCCTCGGCGTGTTCATCGGGGCGGTCACCTTCACCGGCTCGGTCGTCGCCTATGGCAAGCTGGCCGGCAAAGTCGATGGCAAGGCGAAAAAGCTGCCTGGCGGGCATATGCTGAACGCCGCCGCCGCCCTTGGGGCGGTGATCCTGTTGGTGCTTTATGTGCAGACCGCCTCGGTCTTTGCGCTGCTGGGCATGACGGCGCTGGCGTTTTTCATCGGCTATCACCTGATCATGGGCATCGGCGGGGCCGACATGCCGGTGGTGGTCAGCATGCTGAACAGCTATTCCGGCTGGGCGGCGGCGGCGATCGGCTTTTCGCTGTCGAATGACCTGTTGATCGTCACCGGCGCACTGGTCGGCTCGTCCGGTGCGATCCTGTCCTACATCATGTGCAAGGCGATGAACCGCAGCTTCATCTCGGTGATCCTGGGCGGCTTTGGCAATACCTCTGGCCCGCAAATGGAGGTGACGGGCGAGCAGGTGGCGATTGACGCCGAAGGTGTGGCGGCGGCGCTGAACGATGCCGATTCCGTCATCATCATCCCCGGTTACGGCATGGCGGTGGCGCAGGCCCAGCAAGCGGTCAGTGAGCTGACCCGCAAGCTGCGCGCCAAGGGCAAGACGGTGCGCTTTGCCATCCACCCCGTCGCGGGCCGCTTGCCCGGCCACATGAACGTGCTGCTGGCCGAGGCGCGGGTGCCCTATGACATCGTGCTGGAGATGGATGAGATCAATGCGGATTTCCCGCAAACCGATGTCGCCATCGTCATCGGCTCGAATGACATCGTGAACCCGGCGG
>JBATAV010000769.1:0-1879 GCA_049662025.1 Paracoccaceae bacterium
CCGTGCCCTGTTCCGCAACCGCGATTTCCGTCTGCTTCTTGCGGGGGCAAGCTGCACCAATCTGGGCGATGGGGTGATGCTGGTGGCTTCCCTTCTGGCCATGCTGGCAACGCCGGGCACCGGGGCGGTGCTGGTGCTGGCCGCGCTGGCTTTCGTGCTGGGCAGTGCCGGGTCTTGCGCGACAACACCGCGCAAACGCTGCTGCCCCGGGTGGTAGCCGGGCGACCAGTTGGAAGACGCAAATGGCCTGCTGTGGTCGACCGAGCAGGTGGCGGGCCAGTTTCTGGGGCCGCCGCTGGCGGGGTTGTTGATCGGGATTGCTGTGGCGCTGCCGTTTGGCCGGAATGCGGCGATGCTGGCCGGGGCGGTGGCGCTGAGTGCCGCGATGGCCCTGCCGCGCCGGGTGCCCGAGGCAGCACCGCTACGATTCGGCCCGGCGCTCATGCAAGGCCTGCGGTTTCTCTGGGCGCATCCGGTGCTGCGACCGATGGCGCTGGGGGCGTTCAACTTCATCGGCTCGGTGTTCTTCGCGCTGCTCGTGCTTTACGCGCAGGATGTGTTGGGCCTTTCGGCAGCGGGCTATGGCCTGCAGTTGTCGGCGGCGGCGACGGGCGGGCTGGCGATCCTGGCTTTGCGGCTGCGGATCGACTGAAAAAAGGTCGGGCCGAAAAAAAAGTCGGGCCGAAAAAAAGGCCGGGCACAAGGCCCGGCCAGTCCAACAGGGAGGTTGCCGTGTCATGACCCCGGCACGGCAAGGGGAACGAAGATCAGACTACACCGCAAGTATCGGATCCCTCAGTTAATAACCCGTGAATCCGTCAACAATGCGACGCCGGGGTGGCATCAGGCGACCAGTCTGTAACCGCCGCTTTCGGTGACCAGCAACCGCGCATTCGAGGGATCGGGCTCGATCTTCTGGCGCAGCCGGTAGATGTGGGTCTCCAGCGTATGGGTGGTCACCCCGGCGTTATAGCCCCAGACCTCGTGCAACAGCACATCGCGGGCCACCACGCCGGATTGCGCGCGATAGAGGTATTTCAGGATGTTGGTTTCCTTCTCGGTCAGCCGAACTTTCTTGTCGCGTTCATCCACCAGCATCTTCTGCGCGGGCTTGAACGTATAGGGACCCAGCTGAAAGATCGCGTCTTCCGACTGTTCATGGGTGCGCAGCTGCGCCCGGATGCGCGCCAGCAGAACCGGAAACTTGAACGGCTTGGTCACATAGTCATTGGCGCCCGCGTCCAAACCCAGGATGGTGTCAGAGTCGGTGTCATGCCCGGTCAGCATCAGGATCGGGCATTTCACCCCCTGCTTGCGCATCCGGCGGCACAATTCGCGGCCATCGGTGTCGGGCAGGCCGACGTCCAGAATCACCAGATCATAGATCGCGGCCTTGGCCTTCTCCATGCCCTCGGCGCCGTTGGCGGCTTCGAACACGTCGAAATCCTCGGTCATCACCAGTTGCTCCGACAGCGCCTCGCGCAGGTCGTCGTCGTCGTCCACCAGAAGGATCTTGCGCAGCTGTGCCATGTTCGGCCTCCGTTTGCCTGTTCGCATCAGATGCGCCCCGTTCACGAAACCCGCAACATTTGCGACAACCTTCTCACGCGGACGTGTCGCAGCGGCGGGGATTGTTTCAAAGCCGTCATCCCTTGGCGCCCGTTGCAGGCCCGGCAGATGAGCATTTGGACCAAGATGAACAAGGCTTCCGGTATGGGGCTTTGCGGCTTAGATAGGGGGCATGAGCCTTGGCCCCACGACTCTTGAACGCCTGACCCGCGCGCGGGGCGATCTGCGCATGGGCGTGCCCGTGCTTTTGGCCGGGGGCGGAGAGGCGGCGCTGGCGGTGGCGGTCGAGGCGCTGGACAAGGGCCGGCTG
>JBATAV010000770.1:0-5351 GCA_049662025.1 Paracoccaceae bacterium
GTCGTGTAGTCATAGCGGCCGATGAAGAAGTAGACCGGCAGGTCGAAATCGGTGAACCGGGTGCTCAGGTCGGTGACAACCATGTCGTCCCACAACAGCCGACGCGACCAGGCCTTGCCGCGCCAGATGTTGATCTTTTCCATCACGGTATAAGCCCGTGATCGCCAGACCGGCAGGAAGATCCCGGTGATGACAGACGTCATGTTACGGGTGGTGCCGATACCCAACCCATGCATCGCTTCGTCGCGCAGGCGCATGTAGGCGGGAGAGAGGCCGTCTTCCATGCTGGCTGGTGCTGCCTCCAGCCGCCGAACCATCGCCAGATCGCCCCGTGCGCGGTAGGCGTCAAGCATGTAGGCATGGGCCAGCACCTCGGAGCGAAGTTGATGGACAAGCTGTCCCATGCCGACATAGGCAGAGAACCGGTCGGGTGCCGCGGCCACCACCTGGATGCCCAGATAGCTGCCCCAGGAATGCCCGAGGAGGATGATCCTGTCCTGATCGAAGCGGGTGCGCAGGTAGTCTGTCACCTCAATGGTGTCGGCGATCAGTTGGTCGATGGTCATGCTGCCCTCAGGGATGTCGTCGGAGAACGACATGCCCGCCCCGCGCTGTTCCCACCAGACGACGGTGAAGTGACGCTCAAGCCCGGTCGGATGCGTGGCGTTGAAGACGAACCCCGGCATGCCAGGGCCGCCGTGCAGAAACAGCAGCACCGGGTTCTTCGGATCTGCGCTCTGGATGAACATGCCTTGCGGCACGCCGCCAATATCCACCGTCACCCGTTCCGAAATGCTGCCCCGGATCGCGCGGCCATCGGCATAGCGCAACGGGGCTGGGCGACCTGGGCTGAGGGCGACAAGCGCCACCCCGGCCAAAAGAAGAACCGCAACAAGACCCACCGCCACTGCTATCATGGCGCGGCGGACCTTGATCCTGAAGGGCGGGGCAGCATGATCCACACGTCACTCTCCCTTTCTGAAGCGGTTGGTTCGGCGCGTCATTGCTCCGTCACCCGCAATATCAGTTTTCCAGAAACCTCTCCGGCCTCGACCCGCCGATGGGCAGCCCGCACTTCGGAAAGCGGCAGCACCTCGGCGATGGCGGGAGCGATGTTCCCTGCGGCCAGCAGGCCGAGAAGGGCTTCAAGATCCTGCCTGAACCACTCGGGATGGCGCCGCCGCATCGCGCCGATGGAGTAGAAGGCAGTCGCATGGCCGTTGGGCAGCCAGTCCCACAGCCTGAGCTTGACGATATCCATCGGGATCGACCCGCCGCGCCCGAGCACCTCGTTGGTGAAGCCGAAGGCCACCAGAATGCCGCCGGGTTTCAGTACATGGAGCGAGCGCGACAGACTCTCGCCGCCGAGCGGATCGAACACGGCATCGACACCGCCACCGCCACCGACGGCGGATTCGAGCATTTCCGCGTCTGCATCGATGGCGATCGGCTTTGCCCCGAACTTGCGGATGAGATCGTGCTTGGCCGCAATATCCGTGCCATGGGCGGTGATCCCGGCCTCTCGGGCCAGTTGCAACATCATGGTCCCCACCGCACCTCCCGCGCCATGCACGAGAATGCTCTGGCCCGCCTGCACCTTCGCCACGCGGTGCAGCATCTGCCAGGCGGTCACACCCGAAAGGACCATCGCCAGCGCATCCTCGTCGCTGACAGCCCGCGGCACCTTGCTCAGCCGATCCGCGGACAGGCACAGGTATTCGGAGTAGGCGCCAAGCGTTGTCAGATCGGCGACCCGATCGCCAATGGCCCACTGCGACACATCGGCGCCGAGGGCGTCGACGATGCCAACCATGTCATAGCCCGGCACGAAGGGCGGTTTTTCCTTGATGTCGGGATACATCCCCTTGCGGATCATCACGTCCGTGAAGGCGGCACTGGTGACAAGGACACGCACGCGCACCTCGTCGTCCTTCGGCTCTGGCAGTGTTTCGAGCGTAACCAGTTCCAGTACTTCGGGCCCGCCGAAGCTGTTCAGTCTGACGCATTTGTAGGGCATCGAAGGCACTCCTTTCGGATCAGCTGACTACCTGGGCGACGAAGCGGGTATCGGCCGAACCCCAACGGCAG
This sequence comes from Paracoccaceae bacterium, assembly GCA_049662025.1. Taxonomy (GTDB): domain Bacteria; phylum Pseudomonadota; class Alphaproteobacteria; order Rhodobacterales; family Rhodobacteraceae; genus Pseudogemmobacter. The sequence continues at coordinate 2,089 of JBATAV010000770.1, forward strand.
GCGCAGTCGACAGAAGCGCGCGCATCGGATCACTCCGTCATCTTGAGCGTCGCCACATTCCTTCTCGGGACGACCTCGGTCACGGCACCCTCGCGGGTGAACATGCTGTCATGGTTCCACCAAACGACAACCACCGCGACCGCCACAAGGATCCATGTGTCCCACGGCTGCGCGTCCGGCCAGAACGGATTGATGAGCTGCCAGTGGAACAGCATCGGCCAGAGCAGGCTGCCCCGTGACCGGTTCAGGATCGGCGTCACCAGCACTGCCAGCGTGATGTTGCCGATGAAGAAGGGCCAGAAGTCCCCGCCGCCAAACACGGTTCCCGCCAGAGCGAAGGCCGGCAGGTGCCAGATGCCCCAGACGGCCCCGATCAGCATCCCGGCCCAGATCGGCGCCATGTGCCGCTGCAAGAGCGGCTGTGCGATGCCGCGCCAGCCAAACTCCTCGATCGGGCCCAGAAACAGCATCATGAACAGGAGCGCGACCATCGCGCCCGCCCCCTCCGGCGGCAGCGGCGCCAATACCGGGCCGCCCTTGATGAGCGACCCGGCGACGAAGACGAGTGGCAGGCCGATCAGGATGAAGGCGATCCATTCCCCTGACTGCCGCCAGATCAGAAGGCGCGACAGAAATGCCCGGACGCCTGACGCCCCGGCGAAGAAGACCACGACCGCGAACGCCGCGATTGCTGGCGCCCATGTGGCCAGAAAGAAGAACGGATGCGAGCCGCTGATCTCGCCGAACCGGGTGGCAGCTGTCGCGGGAAAGCAGATGTAGAACCCGATCAACCCCCAGGTGATCGAAAAGGTGAGCACGAGGAAGGGCAGCAGCGCCAGAGTCGGGACAAGGCATCCGGCCGCCGAATGCCGAGAGTATTTCATCTCCGTTCCTTCGAATGCTTTGGTTCAAGCATCGCACAGTAAGACACTGCGGGAAGACCGCCCTTGATCTGGAGCAATCCGCCCGTCCACGTTGATCATCAGGGATCGCCCCCTAGGCGACCTAAAGAGAAGCACCGAGAAAGGCGGATCAATTACTGAGAAACCAGAAAAGATTCGTCGTCGGCGCGCTCACTCTGACGATTGGTGCCATCTCGCCCGACTGATTTGCACCGCCTCCCCGGACCATTCAGCGGCAGCTCTATGGGAGTTCTGCGGACACGACGCCGCAACCTGACAAGTCCAGTTTCCGCCCCTCACGTCGGGCGCAGTCGCAAGGACGAGGTCGGTCCCATAGCCGACGGTCATTACTATGCCAACGCGGCATTGCAACTTACTCAAACCCCCAGTTCAAGCTCATCGCAGGGTGTTGGGCGAGGCCAATCTGATTTCATGGATTTCAAAACAGGCATGCGACGACGGATATTTGGCCCGGTGTCCGCCATCAGGGCCCATGGAACAGTTTAGCGTGATTGCAAAGCAGAGGGCTTGCGGCTCATCTTTACCTCAGATGGAGCTGAAGATGATGAAGAAACCCGTAGCGACGAAAGCCCCTGTCGAGCAGGCTGCGAAAGACATCCGGCGGTCTGGCTTCCTGCGCGGTGCTTTGACTGAAAATGTGCAACGGACCTTCGGTGCCATCAAGGTGGCGGAATATCTGCGCGTGGCAAGGGCATTTTTCAAAGTGGATTTCAACCTTTATCTACACACGTCTTGAAATCGATCCAGCGCGCCATCCTGCAAACAGTTGCGAATGACGCGCCGGATTGTTAGGCAAAACCCGTAGCCCAAAGGGGAGGCCACCATGCCTGTGATCACCTGCATTGATGACTTGAAGCGCTTGCACAAGCGCCGCACGCCAAAGATGTTCTACGATTACGCGGAAAGTGGCAGCTATACCGAACAGACATTTCGCGAAAACATCGCTGATTTCAGCCAGTTGCGGCTGCGTCAGAAAGTGGCAGTCGATATGTCGGGACGGAGCACCGAAAGTCAGATGATCGGTGAAAAGGTGGCGATGCCCGTTGCGCTGGCACCCGTTGGCTTGACCGGAATGCAGCACGCGGATGGTGAGATTTTGGCGGCCCGCGCGGCGGAAAAGTTTGGCGTGCCTTTTACCCTTTCGACGATGAGCATTTGCTCCATCGAAGATGTAGCGGCGCACACCACCAAGCCGTTCTGGTTTCAGGTCTACACCTTGAAAGACGATGATTTCATGCGCCGGTTGTTCGAACGTGCACGGGCGGCAAACTGTTCGGCCATCGTGATCACGGTGGACTTGCAGATCATGGGGCAACGGCACAAGGACCTGAAAAACGGGCTGTCTGCGCCACCAAAGCTGACCCCCGCATCCATCGCCAACATGATGACTAAGGTTCGGTGGGGCTTGGGCATGCTGCAAACAAAGCGGCGGTTCTTTGGCAATATCGTCGGTCATGCCAAGGGGGTTTCCGACCCGTCAAGCCTGTCGTCCTGGACCGCAGAGGCGTTTGACATGTCGTTGGATTGGGCGCGGATTGCCAAGTTCAAGGAAATGTGGGGGGGCAAAGTCATTCTCAAAGGCGTGATGGATGCCAATGATGCCCGCAATGCTCTGTCGGTGGGGGCGGATGCAATTGTTGTGTCGAACCACGGTGGACGGCAGTTGGACGGGGCCTTGTCGTCGATCCGGGCCTTGCCAAGCATCGTGGATGCGGTGGGTGACAAAATTGAAGTCCATATGGACAGTGGCATACGGTCCGGGCAAGACGTTCTGAAGGCGCTGTCACTGGGCGCCAAGGGCACCTATATCGGGCGCGCCTTTGTGAATGGCCTGGGGGCGATGGGGGAGACGGGGGTTACCAAGGCGCTTGACGTGGTCCAAAAGGAACTGATCACCACGATGGGCCTTGTGGGAGAGCGTCAGGTAGCTGACCTTGGGCGTCACAACCTGCTGATCCCGAATGGCTTTGAAGGCGACTGGGTGGCGTGATCCCCACTGTATCACCCGCGATCGGCCGCTTTGAATCCGGTGCGGACGCAAACTGTGCTTTTGCAGAGATCAAGCCGGCAAGCTCGGCTCAGGTCTTTGAAATCCGCTCAGCGGCGTTCAGCAATATGTCCAGTGCGGCTGGCACGTCCTTGTTGTCTGCATTATCGGCGGGCATCTCAAAATGGGGTAGGAACGGGCAGGTAAGCACGGCCACCGTCGCCCCATTTGCCGACCTTACGGGGACAGAAATATCGGTAACCCCGACAAGCTGCTGACTTGCGCTGACGCGGTAGCCGTTCTTGCGGATCGTTGCAAATTCGTCCGCCATCCCGGCAGCGATACACGCGGCG
>JBATAV010000771.1:0-1554 GCA_049662025.1 Paracoccaceae bacterium
GACGGGCGCCGCAGCACCGGGCTTTGCTCCCTCGACATCGGTCTTCACGATCCGCCCATGCGGGCCGGATCCCTTGACCGAGGTCAGATCGACGCCCTTTTCCCTAGCGATCCGCCGCGCCAGCGGCGAGGCGAAGACCCGCGCTCCTGCCGCTGTTGCAGTCACCGGAGTCGCTGCCGATGGAGCAGCGGCAGAAGCCGCCGGGGCAACCGTCGGAACCGGGGCCGCCGCCACTTTGCCGGCAGAGGCCGCAGGCACCGCCTCACCCTCCTCCACCATCACCGCAATCGGCGTGTTCACCTTCACGCCCGCCGTGCCCTCGGCGATCAGGATTTTTCCGACGATCCCTTCTTCGACCGCCTCGAACTCCATCGTCGCCTTGTCGGTCTCGATCTCGGCAATCACCATGCCGGATTTGACCGTATCGCCCTCTTTCACCAGCCATTTGGCCAGCGTGCCCTCCTCCATCGTCGGAGACAGCGCAGGCATCAGGATTTCAGTCGCCATGGCCTCACCTCACCGGTAGCAGACGGATTTGACGGCGGCGACAACCTCGGCGGTTGTAATCAGCGCCAGTTTTTCCAGGTTCGCCGCATAGGGCATCGGCACATCCTTGCCGGTGCAGTTGATCACCGGCGCGTCCAGATAGTCGAACGCCCGCTGCATCACCACCGCGCCGATATGGTTGCCGATGGCGCCCACCGGGAAACCCTCTTCCACGGTCACGCAGCGGTTGGTCTTCATCACCGAGGCCAGCACCGTGTCATAGTCGATCGGCCGCAGCGTGCGCAGGTTGATCACCTCGGCGCTGATGCCCTCCTTGGCCAGCTCTTCCGCCGCCTGCAGCGCATAGGTGCAGCCGATGGAGAAGGTCACGATGGTCACATCGGTTCCGCCGCGCAGGATCGACGCCTTGCCGAAGGGAATGGTGAAATCATCCGTTGTCGGAACCTCAAAGCTCCGCCCGTAGAGGATTTCGTTCTCCAGGAAGATCACCGGGTTCGGGTCACGGATCGCTGTTTTCAGCAAACCCTTGGCGTCTGCCGCCGAATAGGGACTGCAGACCTTCAGCCCCGGAATCGCCGCGTACCAGGCCGAATAGTCCTGGCTGTGCTGCGCGCCCACCCGTGCCGCCGCGCAATTGGCGCCGCGAAACACGATCGGGCTGCCCATCTGGCCGCCCGACATATACAGCGTCTTCGCGGCCGAGTTGAGGATGTGGTCAATCGCCTGCATGGCGAAGTTGAAGGTCATGAACTCCAGGATCGGGCGGGTGCCGCCCCAGCTTGCGCCCACCGCGATGCCGGTAAAGCCATGTTCGGTAATCGGGGTGTCGATCACGCGCCGGGCGCCGAATTCGTCCAGCAAGCCTTGGGAAATCTTGTAGGCGCCCTGATATTCGCCCACTTCCTCGCCCATCAGGAACACCGTCGGGTCGGCGCGCATTTCCTCGGCCATCGCCTCGCGCAGGGCCTCGCGCACCGTCATGGTCTTGGTCGGAACGCCCTGGGGCAGGTCGGAATGCGGCCAGCCGCTTGCCGCCTGAACCGGGGC
>JBATAV010000772.1:0-1639 GCA_049662025.1 Paracoccaceae bacterium
GGCTTGCCTACTGGTCCGAAGTTTGGCGACGGCGGGCAGAGTGGCTGCACGGATATTGAGACAGTCCTTTCGCCATCCAGGGCCGGCCACAATAGTATCGAATTTACGGGAGAGTGAGCATCGTGGCAGGTAGGAGTGGTATCGCATGAGCCGGTCATTCTGGTCTGAATATTGGAGTAGTGAATAATGTGCGGAATAGCTGGATGGGTGGGGCTGGAAGGGGAGGAACATACCCTTCGGGCCATGACCGACATCCTGTCGCACCGCGGGCCTGATGGCGAAGGACAGGTAATCCTGCCGCTTGGGCGCGATCTGACGGCGGGGTTCGGCCACCGCCGCCTATCGATCATCGACCTGAACACCGGCGACCAGCCGATGACCAGCCATGACGGTCGCTTCACCATCGTGTTCAATGGCGAGATCTACAACTATCTGGAGTTGCGCGACGAATTGCGAGCTCACGGTGCCGTTCTGCTTACCCAGTCGGATACCGAAGTCATTCTTGAGGCGTGGCGGGCCTGGGGGGCGGAATGCTTGGCAAAGTTCCGCGGAATGTTTGCGTTCGCATTGCATGACCAAACCGACGGGAGTGTTGTTCTCGCCCGCGATCCATTCGGCAAGAAGCCGGTTTTCTATGCCGCGATTCCGCAGGCCCAAGGCGAAGGGATCATCTTCGGCTCGGAAATCCCCGCCCTGTTGGCACATCCTGCAGTGCGCGCCGACCTTGATCTGGACTCGCTGCAGGACTACCTCTGCTGGCGCTATGTCCCCGCCCCCAATACATTCTTTCGCGGCATCCGCAAGCTACGTCCGGCCTGTCTGATCCGCTGGAAGGCCGGGCGCTGGCAGGAGACGCGCTATTGGACTCCGCCCGAGGCGGAGGGGGGCGGGCGGCTGCCCGTGCCGGCGGATCCCGTCGAAGGGTTCCTGGAAATCTTCGATGAGGCGGTCCGGTTGCGGATGCGCGCCGATGTTCCGATCGGAGCCTTCCTGTCGAGCGGTCTCGATTCCAGCTCGATCGTCGCCACACTGGTGCATCTCGGTATTGCGAATGTGCGCACCTTTTCGGTGGGTTTTCGAGGGGACGCTGCCGCCGAACTGCCTGCTGCGGCCGAAACCGCCCGGCTGCTCGGCACCATTCATACGCCAGTCGAGTTGGAGACAGACCATCTGACCGACCTGATGCCACAGCTCAGCCGCCAGCGCGGGGCTCCGATGAGCGACACGGCCGACCTGCCGATCTATATGATGTCGCGCGAGGCGGCGCGGCATGTGAAGGTGGTCCTGTCGGGCGAAGGATCGGACGAACTGTTCGGGGGCTATCCCAAGCATTTGGCCGAGGCGCATCTGGGCCGCTTTGCCGCTTCGGGGATGCTGTCGCTGGCCGGAAAGGCGCTTGTAGCGACCAGCACGATTCTACCTGCAAGGGCCAGAAGGGCAGGAATTGCCGGACGCGCGCTGCGCGAGCGGCGTTTCGAAGACCGGATGGTCGCCTGGTTCGGAGCGCTGAGTCCGGCCGAACGGAAGCAGCTCTGGCGCGGGCCAACGGGTGCGAGGACCCCAGACCCGCATCCGTTCGAAGCGGCGTCAGAGGCCTCTCCGCTGCGCCGGGTGCTGCATTTCGATCAGACCTCGTGGC
>JBATAV010000773.1:0-6439 GCA_049662025.1 Paracoccaceae bacterium
GTGCGCGCCCAGCTGGCGCGCATCTATGCCAAGGCCGGGGTCTCGGGCCGCGCCCAGTTCGCCGCCTTCTTCGTCGAGGACCTGCTGGGGCAGGGGCTGCCCGCCAAAGCCGCCGAATAGATTGCCAATTCCTTAACGCCGCAGCTAACACATTGGAATCCCTTGTGGCCTGCCCCCGTCCCGACTCGGGACGCCGCTCCCGCCTTGCTTGCCCCCTTGCAAGCGGCTAGGAAGCCGGGGACATATCCCTCACGAGGCCGCCCATGCGTCTGTCCCGCTACTTCCTGCCCGTCCTCAAGGAAAACCCCGCCGAGGCGCAGATCGTCTCGCACCGCTACATGCTGCGGGCGGGCATGATCAAGCAGCAGGCCGCCGGCATCTACTCCTGGCTGCCGCTCGGCTACCGCGTTCTGCGCCGGATCGAACAGATCGTCCACGAAGAACAGCAGCGCGCCGGCCACATCCCCTTGCTGATGCCCACCCTGCAACCCGCCGACCTCTGGCGCGAGTCGGGCCGCTATGACGACTACGGCCAGGAGATGCTGCGCATCAAGGACCGCCAGGACCGCGAGATGCTGTACGGCCCCACCAACGAAGAGATGATCACCGACATCTTCCGCAGCCACGTCAACAGCTACAAGGACCTGCCGCTGACCCTCTACCACATTCAGTGGAAGTTCCGCGACGAGATGCGCCCCCGCTTCGGCGTCATGCGGGGCCGCGAGTTCCTGATGAAGGACGGCTACAACTTCGACGTCGACAAGGCCGCCGCCCTGCACGCCTACAACCGCCACATGGTCAGCTACCTGCGCACCTATGAGCGCATGGGCCTGACCGCCATCCCGATGCGCGCCGACAGCGGCCCGATCGGCGGCGACGACACGCATGAGTTTCTGGTCCTCGCCTCCACCGGCGAATCCGAGGTGTTCTTCGACTCCGCCGTCACCGACCTGAAACTGGGCAACCGTCAGGTCGATTTCGACAACCGCGACGAAGTGGCGGCGATCTGCAAGGAATTCACCACCCTTTACGCCCGCACCGATGAGACCCATGACGAGGCGCTGTTCAACGCCATTCCCGAAGCTCGCCGTCAAGTGGCGCGCGGGATCGAGGTGGGGCAGATCTTCTACTTCGGCACCAAGTATTCCGAAGCCATGGGCGCCACCGTCGTTACTGCCGACGGCGGCCGGGTTCCGGTCGAGATGGGCAGCCACGGCATCGGCGTCTCGCGCCTGTTAGGCGCGATCATCGAGGCCAGCCACGACGACAAGGGCATCATCTGGCCCGAGGGCGTGACGCCCTTCCCGGTCGGCATCGTCAACCTCAAACAGGGCGACGCGACCGCCGACGCGGCTTGCGCCGGGCTGGAAAAAGCGCTGCTGGCCAAGGGGCTGGAACCCTTGTACGACGACCGCGACGAACGGGCGGGGGCGAAATTCGCCACCATGGACCTGATCGGCCTGCCGTGGCGCATCACCGTCGGGCCGCGCGGCCTGGCCAAGGGCGTGGTCGAGCTGACCTCGCGCCGCACCGGGATAAGCGAAGAGATGACACCCGAAGCCGCCGTTACCCGCATCGCCGAGATTTACGCCGGGGTCTGAAAGGGACGCGCCAATGGAAATCGTGGCGACGGTCCTTTACGGCCTCGATATCGCGATCCTGATCTCGTTCCAGTTCCTGAACCGGGACTACCGGCTGCTTTCTCACGCCTTCAGCGAGTATGGCCTGGGCCGGACGGCGCACCTTTTCAAGGTCTATGTCATCGCGGGCTGCATCGCGGCACCGCTTTTGGCCTGGCAGTTCTGGTCGGCCGGCTATCCGCTTGCGATTTCGGTCTACCTTCTTCTGGTGGCACTGGGTCGGCTGGGCGTCGGCCTGTTCCCGGTTGATCTTCCGGACGTGCCGCGCACGACCTCGGGGACGGTTCACCATGCAGCCACCCTGATGGCCTTTGGCTGTGCCTTCATGGCGGTGACAGAGGCGACGCCAATTCTGAGCGCCAGCGTCGCCGGGATGAGTGGCAACCTGCTTGTGGTTCTGAAGCATCTGATCAGTCTTGGTTTTTTCGCGGTTGGTCTGACGATTTCGCTGCCGATGTACCGCTTTTTCGGTCTGGCCGAGCGTCTGTTTCTCTATGCCACCGCGCTGTGGTTCCTGACCGCCACCCTGACCTTGCCGCCGCTTTAGGCGGGGTCTGGCGCGGGGCGGTGGCCTTTGCTTGACCAGGGGAAGGATCGGGCGCCTGCTGCGACAATGGACGACATGCGCACCAGCTGTGCGATTTCGGGGGGCGGCCCGGCGGGGCTGATGCTGGGCTACCTTCTGGCGCGCGCCGGGGTGGCGGTGACGGTGCTGGAAAAGCACGCCGATTTCCTGCGCGATTTCCGCGGCGATACCGTGCATCCGTCAACTCTGCGGGTGATGCAGGCGCTGGGGCTGCTGGAGGATTTCCTGGCCCTGCCACACCACAAGTTCCGCGAGATGCGGCTGGATCTGGGCGACCGCACGGTGCCGGTTGCCGATTTCTCGACGCTCGGGCCGGAAACCGGGTTCGTCGCCATGATGCCGCAATGGGACTTTCTGGATTTCATCGCCGACCGGGCGCGGGCGCTGCCGGGGTTCCGGCTGCTGATGCAGACCGAGGCGACGGGGCTGATTGAAGCGGGTGGACGTGTCACCGGGTTGAAGGCGACCGGGCCACAGGGGGCGTTGCGGATCGCCGCCGATCTGGTGGTGGCGGCGGACGGGCGACATTCTGCCTTGCGTGCAGTCTCGGGCCTGCCGCTGCGCAAGTTCGGCACGCCGATCGACGTCTTGTGGTTCCGTGTCAGCCGGATGCCGGGGCAGATCGAGGAATCATTGGGCCGCATTGCCGGGGGCCGGGTGGTGGTGATGCTGAACCGGGGCGACTACTGGCAGGTGGCCTGCGTGGTGCCGAAGGGCGGGTTCAAGGCAATCCGCGCCGCCGGGCTGGCGGGTTTTCGCGCCGAAATGGCGGGGCTGGCGCATCTGACTCCGGCGCAGGCGGCCGAGATCACCGACTGGGACCATGTAAAGCTGTTGTCGGTGCAGGTGAACCGGCTGACCCGCTGGTGGCGCGAGGGGTTGCTGTTCATCGGTGATGCGGCGCATGCGATGTCGCCGGTGGGGGGCGTGGGGATCAATCTGGCAATTCAGGATGCAGTGGCGGCGGCGAACCTTCTGGCCTCGCCCCTGCGGCAAGGCCGGGTCACGGGCGCCGATTTGGCGGCGGTGCAGGCGCGCAGGCTGTGGCCGGTGCGGGTGGTGCAGCGCGCACAGGTGCTGGCGCAGGACAGAATCATCAAGCCAAGGTTGGGCAAAGGGGCAGAGCCCGGCCTGCCTCTGATCTTCCGGGCGCTGATGCGCTGGCCCTTCCTGCGGCGGTTTCCGGCGCGCTTCATCGGGCTGGGGCTGCGGCCGGAACTGCCTTGCCCCGAGATTCTGCGCCCAAAGGCGCCGTGACGGCGCGTCACCCTGCGGTGAAGCCCGTTGCACGCATGTCATCCGACCGCCATTCTTTGGACAAGGACCCAAGGCAGGCTGACCCTCATGACAGTGACCGAAACACACCGGCGTCTGTTCAGACGCGATTTGTCGCTGGCCGAGCTTCTGGCCGACGGGATCGTGCATGCGCTGGCCTTGCTGGCGGGGCTGATCGCCTTTCCGATCCTGCTTTACCACGCGCTGCAGACCGCCGGGGCAGGCGTTTTCGCCGCGCTCGCGGTCTATGCGGGCGGCTTTTTCCTGATGTGGGGCTTCTCCATGGCCTACAACATGACCCCGCCCTCGGCGTTGAAGTGGCTGCTGCGCCGGTTCGACCATTCGATGATCTATGTGATGATCGCGGGCACCTATACGGCGGTGATCCCGCATCTGGAGAGCAACCTCTGGGCCTGGGCCCTGGGCGTGGTGGTCTGGACCGGGGCCGTGCTGGGAATCGTGGTCAAGGTCGTGTTGCCGGGCCGCTATGACCGGCTGTCGGTGCTGGCCTATGTGGCGTTGGGCTGGGTTGGTGTCATCGCCATCGGCCCGGTCAGCGCGGCACTGCCGACGCTGTCGCTGTGGCTTCTGGTGGCGGGCGGTCTGACCTATGTGGCGGGCGTGGGCTTTTACCTCTGGGACCGGCTGCAGTTCCAGTCGGCGATCTGGCATCTGTTCGTGGCGGTGGCCGCAGCCCTTCACTTTGCCGCCATAGCGCTTTCCGTGGTCTGATCCATCGGCATTCGGCAAGCAGCGGCGGGCCGCCACTTGCCGGTTTTCTGCCGATTACTTGGACAGTTCTGCCATCATCTCGTCCATCGCCTTGCAAGCGGCGGCCAGGTCGTCTCCGCCAGCGGCGGCCTTGGTGGCAATCTCTTGCACCTTGGGCGCAAGTTCGGCCATCTTTGCGGGGTCCTTGGTGGCAAGATCGGTGATCTTGGTGGTCAGTTCCGCAGATTTCTGCTGCATCTCTTCAGCCGTGCAAGGCTTGTCCTCATTGCAGGCCGACAGAAAAGCCACGGACAACGCCGCAGCAAGAAGGGGAAAAACGCGCATGTAGCACACTCCGTACACTCGAATATCCGGCACAAATCGACCGTGATCGCACTGAGCACGGCGCCGCGGCAAGGACCAGCCCGGAAAGGGCATTTCGGCGGTAGTGCGCCGGGGCTTTCTTGACCTTTCGTTCGGAAAGGGCCACCTTCGCGGCCAATGAAAAGGCCCCGACAAGGTGCCAGCATCAAGGCCCGAGGCAGATGGCAGGCAGAACCGCACCCTTTTCCGGCTTCGAATGGATGATTGCCTGGCGCTACCTGCGCGCGCGCCGTGCCGAGGGCGGGGTCTCGGTGATGACCTGGATTTCGCTTGTCGGCATCACGCTTGCGGTCTTTGCGCTGATCGTCACCTTGGCTGTGCGCGCCGGGTTCCGGGCCGAATTCGTCGATACGATTCTGGGCGCGAATGCCCATGTGACGGTTTATGCCGGCGAGCGGATCGACGACTCCGGTAACCGCATTTCCGGCTTTGGCAATTATGCCGAATTGTCTGCGGCGCTTTCCGCCGTGCCGGGCGTGACCGCCGCTGCGCCGCTGGTCAAGGGGCAGGTGATCGTCACCGACGGCACCAACACATCCGGCGCCGAGGTTTACGGCATGGCGCCCGAAGATCTTGCCGCCATCCCGCGCGTCGGCCGCGGCGCGCAGGCGATCGGAGATCTGGAGCGCTATCCCGAAGGCATCGCCATGGGCGCGGTCCTGGCGCGCGAACTGGGCGTCACGGTGGGCGACCGGGTGCGGCTGACCTCGGCCTCGGGCGTGCGCACCGCGATGGGGTCTGCCAGCCGCCAGAAGGTCTACGAGATCGTCTATGTCTTCACCGCCGGGCGCTATGACATCGACAAGGTCCGCATCTACATGCCCTTTGCCGAAGCGCAGAGCTATTTCAACCGCGAAGGCTTTGCCGACGAGATCGAGGTGATGGTGGCCGACCCCGACCATATCGAGGACATGGCCCTGCCGATCCTGAACGCCGCCGGGCCCGAGGCCCTGCTCTGGACCTGGAAAGACAGCGCCGGGGGCTTTCTGCGCGCCCTGGATATCGAGGACAACGTGATGTTCATCATCATGTCGATCCTGGTGCTGATCGCGTCCCTCAACATCGTGTCGGGGCTGATCATGCTGGTCAAGAACAAGGGCCGCGACATCGGCATCCTGCGCACCGTGGGGCTGACCGAAGGCTCGGTGCTGCGGGTGTTCTTCATCTGCGGGGCGTTTACCGGCATCGTCGGCACGCTGGCCGGGTTGGCGCTGGGCGTGGTCTTCGCGCTGAACATCGACTCGGTGATGGCGGGGCTGAACCGGCTGTCCGGCTCTCAGGTCTGGGATCCGTCAATCCGCGGCATCTATGCCTTGCCCGCCAAGTTGCAATTCTGGGACGTGGTTTCGGCGGTGGCATTGTCGCTGGGCTTGTCGTTCGGGGTGACGATATTTCCGGCGCGGCGGGCGGCCCGGATGAACCCGGTGGAGGCGCTGCGCTATGAGTGAGGCGCTGGTTCTTGACGCAATTTCCAAGGGTTACAACCGGGGCAAGCCATCGGAAGTGCAGGTGCTGCGCGGGGCTTCCGTGGCTGTGGCTGCGGGCGAAGTGGTGGCGCTGGTGGCACCCTCGGGCGCGGGAAAATCGACGCTTCTGCACATCGCGGGGCTGCTGGATACGCCGGATGAGGGGCGGGTCGTCTTGGGCGGGCGCGAGATGGGGGGCCTTGGCGACCGTGCCCGGACCGAGGCACGGCGCGGTGAGGTGGGCTTCATCTACCAGTTCCACCACCTCTTGCCCGAATTCACCGCGCTGGAAAACGTGGTGATCCCGCAACTGGCCAATGGCGTTGGCCGTGCGGTGGCCGAGACCCGCGCGACAGAGCTGTTGACGCGGGTGGGCG
>JBATAV010000774.1:0-3488 GCA_049662025.1 Paracoccaceae bacterium
GGGGCGGCTTTCCCTGCGGGTGGCGGGCGCGGCGCTGGTGACTGAAGCGGACACGCCGGAAACCGCCGTGGCGCGGCTAAGCGCGATGCGCGCGGCGCATCCGGGGCCGGAGTTCCATGTGCAATCGGCCAAGTTCTTCATGGACGGGGTGTTTGAAAACCGCACCGCCGCACTGCTGGCCGAATATGCCGATGCGCCGGGAAATGCGGAGTGCATGTTTGCCGCCGGCCAGACCGCCGCGCTGTTTGAAGCACTCGATGCCGCGCGCTTTGCCATTCATGTCCATGCCATCGGCGATGCGGCGGTGCGCCGCGCGATCGAGGGGCTGGAGGCGGCGCGGATGGCGAATGCCCCCTGGCCCGCGCAGCACCAGATCACCCATCTGCAACTGATGCACCCCGGCGATTACGCCCGGCTTGCGCAGGTGGCGACGGCGAACATCCAGACCCTCTGGGCGCGGCTGGACCCGGCGATCCCGGATATTGCCTTGCAGATGATCGGCCCTGGGCGTCGGGGCGACACCTATGCCTTCCGCAAGATGCTGGATGCGGGCGCCGACTGGTGCCTGTCGTCGGACTGGTCGGTTTCCACGCTGAACCCGTTCGAGATCATCGAGACCGCGGTGACCCGGCAGGCGCGGCGCTGCGAAGGCCCGAAACCGCCGTTCCTGCCCGATCAGGTGCTGAGCGTGGAAGAGGCGGTTCTGGGCTATACCACCCATGCCGCGCGGGCCTGTTGGCGGGCGGGGTTCACCGGGAAGTTGCGGCCGGGATTTTCGGCCGATCTGATCGTGCTGGACCGCGATATCTTCACCTGCGCGGCGGATGAGATTTCCGACATCCAGGTGCTGCTGACCCTGTTCAAGGGCGCCGAGGTTCACCGCGCCGCCACATTCACAACGGGCATCAGCAGTTCCTGATCCTGCAAGGAGAGCTGATCGAAAGCGACGGCCGGGTGCTGAAGGCGGGCGAATTGGTGTTTTACGCCAACGGGACCGAGCCTGACAGCCACACCCCGAACGGCTGCCTTCTGGCGGTGCATGTCGCGGGGCCGGAATTGCCGACCGAACAGGCCTGCGACACCGGATCACATGCGAAAATTGGCATGTATTGATCCGGATCATGGTTTCCCGCGCGCAGCGCGCGCAGAAGGGCAGGGCAATGACACATCCGGAGGTCGCCATGGCCCGTCTGACAATGATCCTGTTCTCGATGATTTCAACTGCGCTGATGGGGTCGTTCATCGTGGCCGCGCTGACCATGGGCTATGTGACGCTGAAGCCCATTCTGCTGGCGGCGGCGGTGGGCTTTGTGCTGGCGCTGCCGGTCAGCTGGTTCGTGGCGCGGCAGATCGCCGATTGAGGTCAGGCGGTCAGGAAGACGCGGATGGTTTGCTCGAACTCGCGCGGCTTTTCGGCGTGCAGCCAATGGCCGGTATCGGGCAGCTTGGCAAAACGGGCCTTGGGGAAGAGGGCGCGAATGGTGGCGCGGTGTTCGAGCAGGACATAGCTGCTGTTGGCGCCGGTCAGGAACAGGGTGGGGTGGTCGAAATGGCCCTGGGTGCCGGGCCAGCCGACGATCTTGGGCATTTCCGCCTCAAGCACATCCAGATTCAGCCGCCAGCGCGGGCCGCCCTCGGCCTTGAGGTCCAGCGATTGCAGGAAGAAGGCGCGCAGGGCGGGGTCTTCGATGGTGTCGGCAAGGCGCAGGTCGGCCTCGCTGCGCAGGGTGACGCCGGCAAGGTCCAGCCCGCGCATGGCCCGGACGTGGCGGGTCTGGTCGTGGTCATAGGCGACAGGGGCGATGTCGGCGACCACCAGACGCCGGATCAGGGCGCCGTCGGTCAGCGCCAGGTGCATCGCGGCCTTGCCGCCCATCGAATGGCCCAGAAGATCGACCGGCGTGCCAAGGCTGGCGATCACCTCGGCCAGATCGGCGGCCATCTCGGGGTAGCTTTGGGTTGCAAACCGCGGGCTGGTCCCATGGTTGCGCATGTCCACCGTCACCACATTGCGGATATCGGCCAGCCGCCGCGCGATCACCCCCCAGTTGCGGGCAGACCCGTAAAGGCCATGCGCGATGACCAGCGGTGGGGCCGATGCGCCTTGCGACGCGGGGTGCAGGATCGTGGCAAGCATGTCTGTTTCCATATCGAAACATGGTGTTCCCCGCCAGACCAGTTGAAACCGCCGCCAACCTGCGTACATTCTGTCGCGCAATCGAACGAGGACGGGGAATGAGTGCGGTGACCATCACGCAGATGGCGGATCGGGTCTCGGCGCTGATCGAGGAACGCTTGGGCGTGCGCGGGCGTGGGCTTGAGGACAAGATCCGCAAGGCCGGGCGCCGGTTGCCAAAGCGGGTGCGCGAGGCGGCCAGCTATCTGGCCGAAGCCGGGCAGATGGCGCAGAATCCCAAGCTGCTGGTGCGGGTGGATGAAGGCGATGTGGCGGCGGCCTATGATGTGTGTCTGAAGCATCTGGGCGGGGTGAACCGGGGCGCGCGGCGCAAGGGCGTGTTTTTGGGCATCGCCGCGTCGATGGCGTTTTCGCTATTGGTCGTGGCAGTGCTGGTGATCGGCTTTCTTTACTGGCGCGGGTTCATCTGAAAGGGCCTGCCTTTGGGGTGAAGGGCTGAGCGGGAGACCAGCGTTACCGTCACGAAGGCGACGTAAAGCAGAAGATACCAGGAGCCGAACTTGGCAAAGCTGACCCAGGCTTGCGGGTTTTGCCCCGAATAGAGCCAGGTGCCGGTGGCGGTACCGATGTTTTCGGCCACCCAGAGCGCCAGTGCCGACAGCACGCCCGCCATGGGCATCGGCATCCACCAGTCATGGTCATGGATGCGAAACCAGACGCGGGTGCGGCCATAGACCAGCACGGTCGCGGCGAACAATGCCAGCCTCGTGTCGGGCAGGAAGTGGTGGGCGAAGAAGTTCACATAGATCGCGGCGGCCAGCGCCAAGGTCCGCCAGAACGGCGGGTAGGGCGCAAAGCGCATCTGGAAGATGCGGATCACGCGGGCCATGTAGCTGCCGACGGCAGCGTACATGAAGCCTGAAAACAACGGCACATCCAGGACCTTGAACAGACCCGGCTCGGGGTAGGCCCAGGATCCGGCGGTGACCTTGAACCACTCCATCGCCGTGCCGGTCAGGTGAAACAGCAAGATGACGCGGGCTTCTTCCCATGTTTCCAGCCGCTTCCACAGGAACAGGACCTGGGTGCCGATGGCGAACAGGAACAGCGCGTCATAGCGGTGCAGGGGCCAGTCGGGGCGCCAGATCAGTCTGGTGGCGATGATGGCGACCAGCAACAGCCCGCCGAACAGGCAGGCCCAGCCTTGTTTCAGCACGAACATCGCCAGTTCGGCCAGCGCATGGGGCAGGCGGGCGCGGGCCCAGTCACCCATCCGACGTTCAAGATTGCGGGTTCTTTGCGGGGTGGGGGTCACGGCTGCGTCGATCCAGTTCTCGCCCTTCTGGTTGCC
>JBATAV010000775.1:0-2088 GCA_049662025.1 Paracoccaceae bacterium
GGTTTGTGCGGGGCGTGCCGCGCACCTCCAGCGCGTAGCCGACGTTCCGGGCGACTGTCGTATGGCTGAACAGGGCATAGCTTTGGAAGACGGTGTTGACGGGGCGGCGAAACGGCGGCAGCGCGGACAGATCGGCGCCATCCAGCGCGATGGAGCCGCAATCCAGCGCCTCGAACCCTGAGATGGCGCGCAGAAGGGTGGTCTTGCCGCAGCCCGACGGGCCCAGAAGGGTCACGAATTCATTGGCTCCGACGTCCAGATCAACGCCATCCGGCGCGGCCACCTTGCCGCCTTCGGGCGTGACGAACACGCGCCGTGCCGCGCGGATTTCCAGCAAAGCCATGGGCGATGTCCCGTCAGGAATGGGCGGCCCCGCCGGGGGCCGCCGCAATGGGTTACTTTGCTGTGCGGATGGTGTTCCATGCGCGGTCATAAAGCTTGAGCGCTGCGCCGATGTCTTCGAAGATATGCAGCCGCTTCAGCGTTTCCGGCCCGACGGTGATGGTGGAATTGTTCTTGATGAAGTCCGGGATAAGATCACGCGCAGGCATGTTGGCAGTGCCGTTGAACTGCTGCGCCACGTTCAGCGCGGCGATTTCCGGGCGGAGTTGACGGACTTGCCGTTCATGATCAGGCCAACGGCCACCTCTTCGCGCATGTCGTCCAGAAGGGTGATCTTGCCGCCGGTCTTTTCGGGGATGGCGAAGAAATCGGCCCAGCTGGTGATCGGGCCGGTCACCTTTTCGTTGTAGAAAATGCCGACGGTGCCCCAGGCATAGGGCAGGCAATATTCGCTGGTCGAGTCTTCCTTGCTGCGCAGGTTGGCCGGGTCGATGTTCTTGAAATCGGGATTTTGGTTGATGCCGGTCTTTTCCAGAAGGCCCAGCTTCAGCATGATGTCGTTCATATGGACCGAGGGGAAGACGATGTCATAGCCGGTGGCCCCCGCCTGGATTTTCGCCAGCATCTCCTCGTTCGAGGAATAGATGTCCAGCGTGACTTCAATGCCGGTTTCTTCGGTGAATTTCTGCAGGATTTCGGGGTTGATATTGTCTCCCCAGCTATACAGTGCCAGCTTGCCGTCGGCCTGCACGGGGCCTGCCAAAAGGGCCAACGCAGCGGCCATTGCGCGAAGTCTCATGGTCATCTCCCGGTTGATGCCCGTTTTCTGCGGCGGCGGGAAACAGATTTGCCGACGCGACTCGGGCATCTTAGTGTTATGACAGAACGCTAACATCCGTGATGATTACTGAAATCCTGTCATGAATAATTCGCCCGATACCCCCCTCGACGCCGCCGGGGAGTCGCCACTTGCCGCGCGATTGCGCAGCATCGGCGGCAACTTGACCAAAGCCGAGGCGGTTATTGCGCAGTGGCTGGTGTTGAACGAAGCCACCTTGGGGCTGGAGACCGGCGCCTCGGTTGCGGCGAAAACCGGGGTCAGTGAAATCACCGTCAGCCGGTTTCTGCGCCGGGCAGGGTTTCGCGGGCTGGCCGGGTTGAAAGAGGACTTGCAGGCGGCATTGGTGAACGCGCATGTGTCGCCCAGCGATCGCTATTTCCGGCTGCTGGATGGCGAGATCGGCGCGATCCTTAAGCGCGATGCCGATGCAGTGCTGGCCCTTGCGGCCGAGGTGGAAAAGCCCGTTTGGGCCGGGGCGATCGGTGCGATTGCGGGGGCTGACGAGGTGTTCGTGACCGGCTTTCAGACAGTGCGCGGCATCGCTGAAGATTTCGCCCGCCGTCTGGGCATCGTGCGCGGATCGGTGCGGTTTCTGTCGCCGCATGACGACGGGCTGGTGGAATGGATTCCCTCGGTGCGGCGGGGGGAAGAGCGGCGATGTCTGGTGATGGTGGACATGGCCCCCTTCGCGCGTGAGGCGTTGCCGATCCTGCGGCTGGCGCGCGGTTTGGGGATGCAGGTGGTGGTGGTGACGGATGAGTTGAACACCTGGGCCGCGGCGGAAACGCCGTTCGTGTTCCACGTCTCGACCAAGGTGGATGCGTTTCTGGAAAGCACCGGGGCGATGACTACGCTGATGAACGTGATCACCCATGCGGTGGCCGGAAAAGACCCCGAAAAGGCCC
>JBATAV010000776.1:0-3655 GCA_049662025.1 Paracoccaceae bacterium
CTTCGGTCTTCACCGTCGCCACCATGGTGCCGCGCCGCATTACCGATACGTTGTCGGTGGCCTCCATGATCTCGCGCAGCTTGTGGGTGATCAGGATGATGGTCTTGCCCTGATCGCGCAGGCCCCGCAGGATGCGGAACAGGTGGTCGGCCTCGTCCGGAGTCAACACCCCCGTCGGCTCGTCCAGAATCAGGATATCGGCCTGCCGGTACAGTGCCTTGAGGATTTCGACCCGCTGCTGGTGGCCCACCGACAGATCCTCGATCAACGCTTCGGGGTTCACGTCCAGCTCGTATTCGGCGGAAAGCCGGGCCAGCTCCTTGCGCGCCTTGGCCAATGACCGCTTCAACAGCGGTCCGTCTTCCACCCCGAGGATGACGTTTTCCAGCACGGTGAAATTCTGCACCAGCTTGAAATGCTGAAACACCATGCCGATGCCGGCCCGAATGGCGGCCTGACTGTCGGGAATGGCGGTCTGGCGGCCGTTGATGAAGATCTGGCCCGAATCCGCCTTGTAGAACCCGTAAAGAATCGACATCAGCGTGGATTTCCCCGCGCCATTCTCGCCGATGATGCCGTGGATCGTGCCCTTGGGCACCGCAAAGTTGATGTCCTTGTTCGCCTGCACCGTGCCGAAGGACTTGGAGATGCCCTTCAACTCGATGGCAAAGGCGGCGTCAGATCCGGTCATGCTGTGTCTTTCCGGGAAGGTCCGCGAACAGTGTCAGAGCGGGTTGCCGTTGCATAGGGGCGTGAAACGATTGGGTCATTTCCCTAGCCCTCGATCTGACAGGATTGTGCGTTGGGGCAGTGGCTGGCGCGGAAACCGGCCAGCATCGCGGTCATCGCCACGCTGTCATCGCCCGGATTGGCGGCGCAAAGCACCTGAGCGTGCGGCTCCAGCGCCTGCACGAAGGTTTTGTCCCAGCCCGGATCGGCGTCCAGCATCTGTTCGGCCGCATACAAGAGATGGTCGACATAGGCCGCATGGGCCGCACCCCTGGGGGATGCGATCAACGCACAGGCATCGGCCGGGGCGGCGAAATCGGGGTTGCCCACCGCCAGCGTCAGGTGCGCCGCATAGGATTCCCGCGCCGTCTGGGCGCGCGATGTGGCATCGGTATTGCGCGACAGCCAGCTCATGCCTGCGGAACCTCATGGGTGGCGCAATGGATGCCGCCGCCCACCTCGCCCAGCGCATCGACGTTCAGCGCAATCACCTCGCGCCCCGGAAAATGCCGCCTCAGCGCGGCCATTGCCTGCGCATCGGTGTCTTCATCGCCGAATTCGGCGGCAATCACCGCGCCGTTGCAGACGTGGAAATTGGCATAGGACGCCACGAAATCCTGCGACTTGATCCGGCGCTGCCCTGGCTCGGGGATCACCTCGACCGACAGGCCCTCGGCGCGCAGCATCGCGTCGGTTGCCAGCGCTGCGCGGTGGAACGGGTCGTCCGGGTCAGGGTCCTTCGGCAGGTTGATCAATGCGCGGCCCGGCCCGGTCAGCCGCACCAGCGAATCGATGTGGCAATCGGTGATGTCTTCATCCTTCAGCCCCGGCGACCACAGGATCCGGTCGGCGCCAAATGCTTCCAGCAAGTCCGCGCCGATGGCGTCGCGCGACAGGCCCGGATTGCGGTTGTCGTTGACCCAGCTGCTTTCATGCGCGATCAAAAGGCCGTGGCCGTCCTGTTCCACCGCACCCGCCTCGCCCTGCAAAGGCGATGGCAGCAGCGCAAGGCCCAGCCTCTCGGCCACGCGCTGCACAATCTGCCCGTCGGCGCCATGCACCTGCCGGTTGCCCCAGCCGTTGAAGCGGATATGGCGCACCGCCCGGTTGCCCGCCCCATCGGCAACGACAATCGCACCGCTGTCGCGCGCCCACAGGTCTTCGGTCGGCACATCCCACAGCAGCACTTCCCCCGACAACACCTTCCGCGCCGCCGCGTGCTGCGCCGATGCCGCCAGCATCACCACCGGCTCATGGCCCGAGATGGCATTGGCGATGTCGGCGATCGTGCCTTGCAACAGGTCGAGAAAACCGGCGTCCGGATGAACCTCGCGGCTGACCGGCCATTGCATCACCGTCATCTCGTGCGGCGCCTCCTCGGGCGGCACGCGAAAGCGCGTCCCCGCCGCCGATGCACCTGCACGCAAGGCCAGGCCCGAGGCCAGACCCGCCATCACGAACCCCCGCCGCTGCATCCTTCCGGCCCCTCCCGCTGCAAATCGGGCCGCGCCTTGCACAGGCGCGGCCCCATCCTCGCGTCCGTTGCCGGTGTCAGAACGAGGCGGCCGGGCAGGTGTCGTCGGTCATGTAGTCGTGCACCACGATCTCGCCCGACTTGATCTTGGCGGCGGCGTCTTCCACCGCAGCCTTCATTTCCGGCGTCACCAGGGCTGCGTTGTTGTCATCCATCGCATAGCCGACGCCATCATTGGCCAGACCCATCACGTTCAGGCCGGGCTTCATGTCCGCACCTTCCTTGAACACCTCGTAGACCGCGTTGTCGACCCGCTTGACCATCGAGGTCAGGACCTGGCCGGGGTGCATGTAGTTCTGGTTGCTGTCGACGCCGATCGACAGGATGCCCTCATCCGCCGCCGCCTGCAGCACGCCCACGCCGGTGCCGCCGGCCGCGGCATAAATCACGTCGGCGCCCTGGCTTTTCTGCGCCTTGGCCAGTTCGGCACCCTTCACCGGGTCGTTCCAGGCATCCGGCGTGGTGCCGGTCATGTTCAGGATCACCTTGGCATCCGGGTTCGCCGCCAGCACGCCCTGGGCATAGCCGCAGCCGAACTTGCGGATCAAGGGAATGTCCATGCCGCCGATGAAGCCGACCGTCCCGGTCTTCGAGGCCATCGCGGCCATGATGCCGACCAGATAGCTGCCCTCATGTTCATTGAAGACGATGGATTTGACGTTCGGCTGATCCACCACCATGTCGGCGATGGCAAACTTGGTGTCGGGGAAATCCGGGGCCACCTTGTTCAAGACGTCGCCAAAGGCAAAGCCGGTCATCGCGATCGGGTTGGCGCCGGCTTCGGCCAGACGGCGCAGCGCCTGCTCGCGCTGGGCCTCGTCCTGCATCTCCAGTTCCTTGTAAGTGCCGCCGGTTTCCTTGGCCCAACGCTCGGCCCCCGCAAAGGCCGCCTCGTTGAAGGATTTGTCGAACTTGCCGCCAAGGTCGTAGATGATCGCAGGATCGGCCAGCGCCGCACCGGCCATCAGGGCCATGGTCGCGGTTGCCCCCGCAAGGGATTTCATAAGGGTCATCGGTTGTTCTCCCGGTTGATGAACGACAGCGCCGCCCTGTCCGCCGGGTATGCCCCGGTCGCGGGCGGATCATGGGCCAGATTAGCCGGGAAGCCCCCACGGGGGTCAAGTCGGATTCGCATGATCGGCGGCGAGAAGTTGACCTTTTGGTCAGGAATCGCGCCGCGACAGCCGTCAAAGGTCGCGCCACATCACGATGGCGTCAATCCGCGCGCCCTCGGGCGTGGCGTAATAGCCCTTCCGCCGCCCGGTCGCCGCAAACCCCGCCGATTCGTAAAGCGCGATGGCAGCGGCGTTTTCCGCGCTGACCTCCAGAAAGGCACTGCCCGCGCCACGCAACCGCGCCTGATACAGAAACCGCGCCACCAGCTTGCGCCCC
>JBATAV010000777.1:0-3119 GCA_049662025.1 Paracoccaceae bacterium
CGCACCAGTTCGGCCGCGATGGCCAGGCCAAGGCCGATGCCACCCTTGCGCGCACCGCCCTGAAAGGCCGAGAACAGGTGTTCACGCGCCTTCTGCGGCAGGCCCGGCCCGGTGTCGCCCACCCCGATCCACCATTCCGCAGCGTCTTCGCCGGCCGAGATCTCGATCGTTCCGGGCTGACCGGTCGCCTCGATCGCCTGCCGCGCGTTGCGCACCAGGTTCGACAGCACGCGGTAAAGCTGCTCGGGGTCGGCGCGCAGCTCCAGCCCCGGCGGAATGTCGATCAGGCAGGTGACGGGGCCGTCGTCCGCCAGCGCCTCGGCCTCGGCCACTTCGCCGGCCAGCGCCGCAATCACGACCCGCTTCAGGCTGGGCGGCGCCTCTTCGGCCTTGCCGAAGGCCAGCGTCGATTCGCACAACGAAACCGCCCGGCTGATCGAGCCGATCAGCTTGGGCGCCGACCGCGCCACCGCAGGGTCGGCACTGCCCTCGATCCGGTCGGCGAACAGCTGTGCCGTGGTCAGGATGTTGCGCAGATCGTGGCTGATCTTGGCCACCGCCCCGCCCAGCTGGGCCAGCCGCTCTTTTTGCTTCAACGCGCCGGTCAGCTGCGTCTGCATGCTGGCCAGCGCCTCTTCCGCCACCCGCAATTCTTCGACCCTTGCGGTCGGCGCGATCACCCGGCGGGCATCTTCAGGGGCTTCGGCATAGGCCTGCATATGCCGCACCACGCGGCGAATCGGCACCACAAGCAGCCGCTGCACCGCGATGAACAACAAAACCGCCGTCACCGCCGAGATCAGCGCCGACAGCACCAGGATGCGCCCGCCATAGTCCAGCATCAGGCGCCGCAGCGCCCGCGTCTCCATGGTGATCTCGATCAGCTCGCCGCCTTCCTGCACCGGGTTGCCGATCACCCTTGTGATGCGGTTCTGCGGGTCTGCCAGCACCCCCAGCGCATCGCGGATCAGGCCCCAGCTGGTTTCCGTACGAAGGTCGTAACTGGCCGAAATCTCGCCCGGCACCGGCGACGACAGCACCAGCTGCCGCACCTCGTCGCGGCGCAGGACCACGTTGTAGACCTCGGCATTGGCCAGAAGCTCTTTCTCCAGCGCCGGGCTGACCACATTGTCGGTGGCCAGCTGCGTCAGCGCCGCGATCTGCGCCATCTTCAGCCGCTCGACCAGGTAATCATAGCGGAACCGGGCAATCGACGGCAGGAAGATCAGCACTTCGGCCAGCATGACGAAGGCAACGGTCAGCATCAGGAACCGCCCCGAAAGCGTCCTGAAAAACCGCCCGCCTCCTGTGCCCCAAGCCAACCCGGCTTTCCCTTTCACCAAGGCCCCACCCACTGGACCCGCTGTCACCGTCCTAAGGCAAGACCCTCTGGACAAGGCGCACAAAACGCCTCAGCCAAGGATTATCAAAGAGTTTCGGGGAAAAATAGGCTCCTGCAGCACGTTTCGACACTTCGCCCAGGGTCGGGTAAGGCGCCACCATGCCGGCAATCGCGCTCAGCTTCAGGCGCGCGCTGATCGCCAGCGCCCAAAGTGCAATCAATTCGCCCGCCTGCGGTCCGGCGATGCTGGCCCCCACCGGGCGGCCCCTGACCACCATCACCTTGATCAGCCCCTGGTCTTTGCCGCCGGCAATCGCCCGGTCGTTATGGGCAAATTCGGCCCGCACCACCTGCAGCGCATCGCCATGTGCGGCGCGCGCCTCGGCCTCCGTCAGGCCCACCTGGGCCAGTTCCGGCGCGGTATAGGTGGCGCGCGGCATCGCCCGCATGGAGGATTTGGCCGGCAGACCCAGCACCGCCTGGCGAATCACGATCCCGGCGTGATAGGCCGCGACATGGGTGAATTGCAGCCCCCCCGCCACATCGCCAATCGCAAAGACCCGGGCGTTCGAGACCGAGCGCAGGCGGGCATCCACCGTCACCCCCTTGCGGTCATGGGTCACCCCAGCTGCATCCAGCCCCAAACCGTCAAGATGCGCCTGCCGCCCCACCGCCATCAGCAAATGGCTGCCCGTGACCGCCGATCCATCGGCCAGCGTCACCTCGACAGCACCCGCTGACCCGGCCAGCCGCACCACGCCCTGACCTTCGCGAATCTCGATCCCCTCGGCACGCAGCGCGTCCAGCACCACCGCGGCCATTTCGGGGTCTTCGCGGCCCAGCGCCTGCGCGCCCTCGATCACTGTCACCTTGCAGCCCAGCCGCCGATGCGCCTGCGCCATCTCCATCCCGATCGGCCCGCCACCGATCACCACCAGATGCTCAGGGCGTTCGCGCAAGGCGAAGATCGTCTCGTTGGTGTAGAACGGCACCGTCGCTGCGCCCTGAATCGGCGGCACGAAGGCGCGGCTGCCGGTGGCGATGACGAACCGCCGCGCCCGCACCTGCGTGTCGCCCGCCTGAACCTCTCGCGGGCCGGTGAACTGCGCCCAGGCCCTGATCACCTGAACGCCCAAGCCTTCGAACCGATCCTGGCTATCAACCGGGGCGATCTGGTCGATCACCGCCTGCACATGGTCCTTCACCGCCGCGAAATCGACCTTCGGCTCACGCCCCGGCACACCGGCAAATCCCCTGCGCTGGCCTTCAGCCGCCGATGCCGCCGCGATCAGCGCCTTGGACGGCACGCAGCCGGTGTTCAGGCAATCGCCGCCCATCTCGGCGCCCTCGATCAGCACCACGCGGGCGCCCATCTGCACCGCCCCGGCGGCCACCGAAAGCCCGCCCGAGCCTGCGCCGATCACGCAGATATCCGTGTCGATCCGTGCCATCTCAGGCCCCTTTGCGATAGCGTTTCAGGATCATCGGCAACGCCGACAGCGCCACCAGCCCCAGAATCGGCAGCAACACCTGCGGCGTGAAGATGATCCCCAGATCCGGCGTCTCGCCGCGTGCGAACACCTCGCCAAGCCCGGCGCCGACCGAGGTATAGACCAGCCCGCCCGGAATGATGCCCAGCACCGTCGTCACCGCAAAGGGCATGAGCCGCGTTCCGACAAAGGCCGGGATCAGGTTGGCGACAAAGAACGGCACCACCGGGATCAGCCGCATCATCAACAGCACCGACCATTCATTGGCGCGCAGCCCCGCCATCAGC
>JBATAV010000778.1:0-10593 GCA_049662025.1 Paracoccaceae bacterium
GTGCTGGGGGCTGCGGGTTTTGCGGCCACGTTCGCGCTGGGTCAGGCGGCGGCGCGGGAGGGGGCAGAGGTGCCCGTGATGGTGGTGACACGGATCACCGCGCTGGCCGGGGTGGTGGGGCTGAGCCTGCTTTACAGGTCGCCTTTGCGGCCTGCGAAGGGCACCGGGTGGATGCTGGCCGGGATGGGGCTTCTGGATGCCACGGCGCTGGGGCTGGTGACGGCCTCGGCCCGGCTGCCGCACCCGGAATATGCCGCCGTTGCTGCGGCGTTGTTCGGGGTGCTGACGATCCTGCTGGCCTGGCGGGTTTTGGGAGAGCGGGTGGCGCCAGTGCAATACGCGGGCATCGCGGCGGTGTTCGGCGGCATCGCGGTGTTGTCGTTGCTGGGGTGAGGTTCGCGAGTGGCGGGTTGCACCCAACCCAACCTGCTCGGCCACCCTACTCTGCGGCGTGAACCTGCGGCGGCTGGTTGCGCGACTGGCGGACCGACAGGGTCAACCGGCGTTCGTCGCGGGGGCTGACGCCAAACAGCTCGGTATAGTGCCGGATCATCGGGCTGGAGGTCAGATAGCCGACCGAGGCGGCAATGTCGCGCAGGCTGTCGTTGGAATAGAGCACCCGCTGGCGGGCCTTGGTCAGCCGCAGGTGATGATAGAACCGCAGCGGGCTTTGGCCGGTTTCGCGCTTGAACAGCCGCTCGAAATGGCGGCCCGACAGGCCCACGGCAGAGGCCACGTCGGGGATGCGCAGCGGGTCTTCGACATGGGTCTCGAACAGGCGGATCGCGTCGCGGATCTGCGGTGGAAGATCGTCGGCGGTGCTGCCCGCGCGGGCCACCGGCACCTTCTGGCTGGCATCTTCGTCGCGCATGAAGGGGTGCTGGAACCAGCAGGCCACTTCGGTCATGCAATCGCGGCCCAGCCGTTCCTCGATCAGCCGCAGCATCAGATCGAACACCGCCCCCGCGCCTGAGGCGGTGATGCGGCGGCGTTCGCGCAGAATGGCCACTTCGCTGGCGGTGACGCGGGGGAATTCGGCCTTGAACGCGGCTTCGTAGCACCAGTGGACCGAGCAGTTGCGGCCTTCCATCAACTCGGCCCGGGCCAAGGGAAAGATGCCGCCGGAAAAGGCGCCCAGCGTTACGCCGGTGCGATCAAGCCAGCGCAGGCGGGCGGGGCTGCGGCGGGCATCGGCAAATTCGGCGGTGGGGGGGGCGAGAAGGTAGAGGTGATCAAGCCCTTCGGTTTCCTGCAAGGTCTCGTCCGGATCGAACCCGATTTCGGCCGAACAGCGCACCGGGGCGGCGGTTTCCGCCACCAGCCGCCAGACGAATTCGCGCCGGCCGCAGATTTCATTGGCCGCACGCAGGGGTTCGATGGCCGAGGTCAGGCAGGCCATCGGGAAACCCGGGAACATCAGGAAGCCAAGGCGAAGGGGGGCCGGTTGTCCCATCAGTCGTCGGGCCACCAGCCGACCGAGGTGGCTGCGCCGTCGTCGTATTTCGACAGCCAGGTCACCATCGCGGGGCGGTTGCGGGCAAAGCCCTTGTAAGTGGCAAGTTCGTCGGGCAGGTCGCGCAGCACGCGGTGCAGGCGGCGGGCCCATTTCGGCACGGTGACAATCTCGTCAAAGCTGGAGAGATAGCAGCGGATGTCGAAGGCGATCGCGTTTGACCGGGGCAGGCGGAAAAGCGTCTGCAACTCTACCCGCATATGCTGTTTTGCGCCAAGGTTTTCGGGCGTGATCGAGGCCTTGGTGGGGCCCCATTTCGGGTAGGTTTCCGGCGCGGTGTCCAGCAGCGGGTTGACCGTCATGGTCCAGTTGAACCGCCGGACCGGGGCACCTTGCTGAAGCTTCAGCAGGAATTTCAGCGCCCGGTCGAAGACGCCCTTTTCATGCGCCAAGGGCACCGGAGCGTGCCATTCATGAAAGTTCATGCCGACGTCGAAATCGACCGACCAGTCGGCCTGTGAGGTGGCGATTCCGGCATCCATCCACAGCGTGCCGTCGCGTTCGTCCTGCAGGGTGAAGTCGCCTTGCGTCTGCCGGGTGATGTATTCGAACGGGCCGTAGGGCAGCGTGCTTTCATCCAGAAAGGTGAACTCGTGGTCGATGCCAAGGGGGCGATTGATCCAGCGCCAGCGGTTGCCGTTCCTTTCCAGGCTGAACCATTGCGGGTAGTCGCGGGCCTTGGACTGCATGATCAGCTCGAGGAGATCCCAGCCCGCAAGGGTCATGTGCGGCAGCGACTGGCAGCGCAGCGGATCGTCGGCCAGCACCTTGGCGCGGTCGATCATCTCGGCGACGTAATGTTCATCGACGTCGAATTCATGTTCGAACACACTGCCTTTGCGGCCCGGTGTGTGCGGCTCCATGTTGACTGAATACATGTAGTCGTCGCGGTCGAAGGGGAAGGGAAAGCGGCGGAGGTTCTGCGGTGAATTGCGGTAGGTGAAATCGCCGCGAAAGGTTTCATCGCGGAAGAAGTCGTTGAAGGTGCCCGGGTTGAAGTCTGGTTTGAAATCAAGGCTCACGGGGCGATTCCTATCTGTCGATGACGAGGGACTTGCCCTCGAAGCGGGACACGCAAGGCATGATGCGCGCGCCTGCGGCGTGTTCTTCCGGCGTCAGCCAGTGGTCGCGGTGCAGGATGGTGCCATCGGCGCTGATGACGGCGGTTTCGCACTGACCGCAGGCGCCGCCACGGCAGAGATAGGGGGCATCGACGCCGGCGGCCTCCATCGCCTCAAGCAGGGATTGGGTGGTGCCGACGGTGATGGTTTTGTTGGACGCCGCCAGTTGGACCGTGAAGGGCAGGCCGGTGCCGGGGGCGAGGAATTCCTCATGGTGCAGGGCGGCCTTGGGCCAGCCCATCGATTCGGCGGTGGTCAGAACCCATTTGATCATGCCCTTGGGGCCGCAGACGTAGAGATGGGTGCCGATGGGCTGCATCGACAGGACGCGGTTGAGGTCGATGGCCTGCTTTTCTTCGTCGAAATAGCAATGCACCGCGGTGGGGTGGGCGGAGGAGAGGCGGTCCATATAGGCGCCGAGGCTGCGGTTGCGCGCGGCGTAGTGCAGTTCAAAACGCCCGCCGAATTGGGTCAGTTGCGCGATTTGCGCCAGGAAGGGGGTGATGCCGATGCCGCCGGCGATCATCAGGTGTTTGCGCGCGCGGGTATCGAGGGCAAACAGGTTGACGGGGTGGCTAAGCACCATCTCCATCCCCGGTTTGACGTGGGCATGCATGTAGAGCGAGCCGCCCCGGCCCTGATCGTCGCGGCGAACGGAAATTTCGTAGCCCGAGGAATCTTCGGGGGTGGACATCAACGAATAGGGGTTGAGGCGGCGGGTGCCGTGGTCGTCCATTTCCACCACGGTATGGGCGCCACCGGAAAAGGCCGGGAGGGGCGCGCCGTCGCGGGGGACGAAGCGGAAGCGGGTGATCAGGTCGTTGACGCGGGTAACCTCGGCCACGCGGACGTTGAGTTTGGCGCCACCGCTCATTTGAACCTCACCACGGGTTGCGGCACCTGACCGGGGTCTTCGGCGTCGATGTTGACGCCCTGGAAGGCGGCGATGCGGCGCGAGTAGTGGTCGCGGACATAGAGGCTCAGGCCGCAATGGCTGCAGACGAACGGGTCGGTGGCGACGTTTTCGGTGATGCCCTTGCAATGGACGCATTGGACGCGGCGCAGGGTCGAGCCGCGGTGTTCCTTCTGGATCGCGGCGAAGGGAAAGCCGGTCTGCATGATGGCGCGTTCGGCCTGGCCGATCAGGCCTTCGGTGCCGGAAAGGTAGAATTGCGTGCCCATGTGGGCGGAGGACAGCACGCGGGCAAGGCGGGGCAGCAGCACCGGGATGGTGGGCGCGCGGAAGAATTGCGCCGCACCAAGCGATTGCAGGGCGGCGCTTTGGTCGGTGCCGGTGGGGCCGGGGCAATACATGATATGCGCGGCGGCCAGAAGGGTGCCGGCCTCGGGGGTTTTGGCCAGCATGTCGGTCACGGCGGCGGCGCCTTCGCCATCGGCGACGATCAAGTGCAGCTGGCCCGAGCGCGGTTCAAGCGGCGCATAGACCGGACGGCTGGTGATGGTGGGGGCAACGGGGGTCAGGGTCATATGGTCTTTCCGGGGGGTCTTTCCGGGAGTTGCAACCGGGAAGCGGGGGGCGCCGCTTCCCGGCCGTTTGGTCAGCCCTTGGCGGTGCGGCGCTTTTTCTCGATGTCGTAGAACGGCATCGAATGGGTGGTGGCCTTGATCGGGCCATGGGTGCCGCAACGCACCTCGAGCTTGGTTCCGTCATTGGCGCAATCGACCGGCAGGCGGGCGATGGCGACCGTCCAGTCGTTCAGCGGCGAGTGCATGGCCTGCGTCACGACGCCAATCTGCTTGTCGCCCTTGTAGACCGGCGCGCCGTTGCCGGGGACGTTCTTGCCCTCAAGCTTGAGGCCCCAGATCTTGAACCGCTCGCGGCCCTTCAGGCGGTAGTGTTCTTCGGCGCCGCGGAAACCCACCTTGCCGGGGCTGACGGTGAAATCGAGACCCAGCTCCCACAGGGTATCGCCGGGGCCTTCGGTGTCGAACGGATACATCTCGGAATTGTCGAAGGGGAAGAACAAGAGGTAGGATTCGGTCCGCAGCATGTCCAGCGTGGTGAAGCGGCAGGGGATGATGCCCATGGACTTGCCTTCGTCCAGGATACGGTCCCAGACCATGCCGGCATCCTGACCGCGCACGAACAGCTCATACCCGCGCTCGCCGGTATAGCCGGTGCGCGAGATCATTACCGGCTTGCCGAACAGGCTGGTCTGCATGTGGTTGAAATAGCCAAGCTGGCGGATGCCGGGGACGTGCTTTTCCAGATAATCCACCGCGAGGGGGCCTTGCAGCGACAGGTCGTGCAGGTTGTCGTCAAAGCGGATCGACACGTCGCGGCCCGTGGCGGCCATGGTCAGCTGCTCATAGGCGCCGCCCGAACCGTGGACGACCATGAAGGCATTCGGCCCGGTGCGGTAGATCACGCAATCATCGACGAACTTGCCGCCATCGTTCAGCATCGCCGCATAGACCGACCGGCCCGGCATCAGCTTTTCCAGGTTGCGGGTGGTGGCGCGCTCAATGATGTGGCTGGCAGCGGGGCCGGTGATGTGAACCTTTTTCAGGCCCGAGACATCCATAAGCCCGGCCTTGGTGCGGATCGCCATGTATTCGGCATCCGGATCGCCCTTGGAATAGGACCAGGCAGAGCCCATCCCGCTCCAATCTTCAAGTTCGGACCCAAGGGCACGGTGGCGGTCGGCGAGCATGGAAAAGCGCCAGGAATTGGTCATCGGATAGCTCCCTGAAGTGGTGATATTTGCGACAAGTCTCAGGCGATTCTCGCCAGAAAGCAATAATGAAATGCAACTTTATTTCCGTTGAGAAAACAAAGGCTCTCATTGAAAAGGGCCGCCGAAGCGGCCCTTTTCCTGTTTTTCCTTCGGGATCAAGTCGGAAGCACGAAGAACCAGTTGGCCCAGATAACCAGCGCCGCCCCGGCGACCAGCGTCAGATAGGGCAGCATACCGGCCTTGCGCTCGCCCAATTCGCCCTCTTTCAGACCCAGATCGTCATAGGCCTCTTTCGGGAATCGGCCCTTGTCCTGGTAGTAGTGGCGGAACCAGAACACCGGGATGATGAAGGACGCGAAGATCAGCCCCGACCACAGCGCGTTCTCATAGCCCCAGACCTTGGACCCGGCGCCAAGAAACAGCGCGTTGACGAAGGCGAGACCGGTGTTCACCCCGATCAGCCAGGTGGGCGCCTTCCACGGCCGGTCCATGTGGGCGGAATCGATCCGGTGGATCCAGCCCGCGTTCAGGTTCATGAAGTTGAACAGGATGTAGCCGACGTTCGAGATGGCGAGAACGTAGAAGAAGCCGGATGCATCCGAGGCCAGCGCCAACAGGAAGATGTTGAAGACCAAATCGGTCCACATTGCCTTGTGCGGCGCGCCGTGGCTGTTGACGTCGCCCAGATACTTCGGCAGCCAGCCATCGCGCGACCCCTGATACAGCGTGCGCGAAGATCCGGCCATGGCTGTCATGATCGACAGGAACAGCGCGAGGATCATCAGGATCACGAAGATCTGGGTGACGATGGCGCCGCCGCCGATCATGTTGCCCATGGCCTCGCCAACGCCGGTACCGTCGACGATGCCGGTGGCCAGCATGCCTTCCTGCCCCAGCACACCCTGGAAGGAGAACGGGATCAGGAAGAAGAAGATGATGCACAGAAGGCCCGAGTAGAAGATCGCGCGAAAGGTATCGCGGCGCGGGTCCTTGAGTTCGCGGGTGTAGCAGACGGCGGTTTCAAAGCCATAGGTGGACCAGGCGGCGATGTAGAGGCCGCCCAGGAACAGCGTCCAGCCACCGATGCTCCAATCGCCATCCACGCCGGAATAGGCCGCGGTGGGCGGCATCAGGTTGGTGACGTTGGCCCAGTTGATCGAGCCGGTCAGGATCGGCACCAGTCCGACCAGCAAAAGCGGGGTCAGCACGATGATCGCCAGCCATTTCTGGGCGCTGGCGGTCGAGGCGATGCCGCGTTGCTGGATGATCAGGATGATCAGCATCAGGATGGCGCCGATGATGAAGGTGGAGTTGAAGTGCAGCGTGCCAAGGCCCGGAATGGCGATGGTGAAGGCCTCGAACACCCGGAAGGCGGGGGTCAGCGCGGTTACGGCGTCAGACGAGGCGACGGCCTTGATCGCATCTTCGGCCGAGGTGCCGGCGTTGGCGGCGATGTAATCGACCACCGACTGGGATTCGGCCGTGTAGCTGGCGATATGGGCGGTGATCCAGTCCAGCACCGGCTGGCTTTCGGCCAGCGGAATGGGGAACACCGCGTTCAGGATATAGCCTGCCGCAATGGCGCAGCCCAAGGACAGCACCGGCGACCAGGCGAACCAGTTGCACCAGACCGACAATGGCGCGATCAGCTTGGAATAGCGCAGCCAGGCAGTGGCGCCGTAGACAGAGGTGCCGCCCGACTTGTTGCCGAACATGCCGGCCATTTCGGCATAGGTGAAGCTTTGCAGAAAGCCCATGGTCATCGAGATGATCCAGACCACGAAGGCCAGCTTTCCGGTGGTTCCCGCGATGCCGCCGATCGAGAACAGGACCAGCGGAGGCACACCGGCCGCCACCCAGAAGGCCCCCTTCCAGCTTAGCGACCGGACCATCTGGCCCGAACCTTTTTCAGTCGTCATTCCCTCACTCCTGTTGAACCTGACGGACGGTTCGACGGCTGGTGCACCATGGGCGCCCCACGCCCTCCTTCCGCACTTCGATTGATGTTTGATGGCGGACGGTGGCCCTTCCCTTGACCAGTCGTCGCCCCGGCTGACACTCCTTCACGCGCGCCCCGTGTTTCCGATCGGGTCGGGTCGGGCCGATGGCATGCACCTGCGGCCCGATGTGGCACAAGAAAGCATGGTCGGGCCGTCAAGGCGAGAAAATTTTTATCTTTGCGAAAATTTGTTTCCCAGCGTTCAGGATTGCCTCAGTCGGACCCGACAAAGGCAAACTGCCCGGCGTGAACCGGGGCCGTTCAAGGAAACCGGCGCAGGCGAAACAGTTGCGCGGGCAACTTTGCCTCGAATCCGCCGGCGCATCGTTCCAGGGCGTGCGGTGAACCGGCGCCATGATGTCAGCCTTGTTGTGGTCTTTCCACGCGAAGACGGCCTCGCTGTCGCCATCGACGTCGCCCGTGGGAAAATCGGATTCGGCGATCAGGTCATTGGCGTATTCGCCCGGAGTGTGGATGGCGTCCTGGACTGCGCCTTCCTGCGCCAGGCGGTCGCGGTTTTCAGGCGCAGAACGTGGGGCAGGAAGGGGAGTGGTCTTTGTGGCCGGTGCACGGGATGATCGCATCGACCTTCTTGCTGGTCCGGTCCGAGAAATGGGTGGTGGAGTCATCGACCTGCGCCAGCGCCGGCACTTCTTTCCAGTTGTCGGGCCATTTGAAGGCCATCGGTGCGTTGCGGCAAGCGGCGGTGACGGATTTTGCGCCATATTTCCAGCACTGCGCGCCGATGTCTTCGGCCGGCAGGACGCGCCGGGCAGCAAGAGATCCTTGCCGGAAAATTCACGCGCGGGGCGGATAGCTGGCGATCAGCTTGCCGCTTCGTCCAGCCCGGTGCGTCGGGCATGTTCCTCAGACCACCCCAGTTGGACTGCTTTTCAAAGCAGACTACTTCGGGGAAGTCGGCGCCTTGCTGCCTGGCCGACCGGACCGCACGCAGATGCGCCAGACCCGACGGCCCTGCCCCGATGACCGCGACTTCCTTCTTCAAGGTCGCTTCCGGATATTGGCCTT
Organism: Paracoccaceae bacterium; assembly: GCA_049662025.1. GTDB lineage: Bacteria > Pseudomonadota > Alphaproteobacteria > Rhodobacterales > Rhodobacteraceae > Pseudogemmobacter. The sequence goes on from JBATAV010000778.1 coordinate 8,362, forward strand.
TGCATGGCAGTCGCCGTGTCTTGCCGTTGCGGCGAGCCAGGAAGGGATTTGTGTATGTGTTCGTATTCTTCCTGCGGGTAAACAGATCGACCCCGAAGGCCCGGATGCCTGCGGGGTCGAGGGGCAGTGTCGCAAGTGGGGCTCGCGGCCTAGCGGGCCACGGTCACCGTGCAATTGGCGTGGCTGACGACCTCGGCCGCAACCGAGCCAAGCACCAGGCGCTTGACGCCGTGCTTGTCGCCGGTGCCCATGACGATCTGGGTATAGCCGTTCTGGTCGGCATAGGAGACGATCGCGGGCGCCGGCTCGCGGGCGACCAGCTCGACCGTGCCGACATCGGCCAAGCCATCGGCCTTGGCCTTGGCCTCGGCGTCTTCCATCAGCTTGGTGACCTCTTCCTTGGTCCAGTGGTTGATGGTCGGGCCGCGCGCGCCGCCATGGGCGATGTTGACGACACAGACCGTCAGGTGCCCGCCGGTGGCTTTCGCAATCTCAACGGCAAGGTGCAGGCCGACGGCGGCGTGGTCGCTGCCATCGGTCGGGCAGAGGATCTTGCTGGTCATGGATAAATTCCTTCTACGAAGTTGCCTTGTCGAGGTTCTTGCATGCGCGCAGCGGAACTTCCTTGACTTGCGTCAAACATTTTTCACCTGCAGGCAAAAAAGGAGCGGCCCGGATCATCGCGCACGTCCGGGCCGCCACAGGGAAGACTGCCCCCGGAGGGGCCGTCCGGGGAGCCTTCAGATGTCGATCGTGTTCTCATGCTCCCAGCGCGAGAAATGCGACACGAAGCTGTCCCATTCCTGATGCTTGAGCTTGAGGTAGGCGGTCGAGAACTCCTCGCCCATCATCGCTTTCAGCGTTGCGTCCTTGTCATAGGCGCGCAGCGCGTCCAGCAGGTTCAGGGGCAGCTTGGGGGCGTCCTTGATCAGGTGGCCATCGGTGTACATGTTGATGTCCGACCGTTTGCCCGGATCGGCCTTGGTGCGCACGCCGTCCAGACCGGCGGCCAGGATCACCGCGTTCAGAAGGTAGGGGTTCACCGCGCCATCGGGGAGCCGCAATTCGAACCGACCGGGGCCCGGCACGCGCACCATGTGGGTGCGGTTGTTGCCCGTCCAGGTCAGCGAATTCGGCGCCCAGGTGGAACCGGACGAGGTGCGCGGCGCGTTGATGCGCTTGTAGCTGTTGACGGTGGGGTTGCAGATCGCCGCCAGCGCCGAGCCATGCTTCATGATGCCACCAAGGAAGTGGTGGCCCTGCTGCGACAGGCCCAATTCATTGGTCTTGTCGGCGAAGGCGTTGGTCTTGCCATCGGTCGACCAGACCGAGATATGCGCGTGCAGCCCGTTGCCGGTCAGCCCCTGGAACGGCTTGGGCATGAAGGTGGCGCGGATGCCATGCTTTTCGGCCACCGATTTCAGCATGAACTTGAAGAACGACAGCTTGTCCGATGTGGCCAGAACGTCGTCATATTTCCAGTTCATCTCGAACTGTCCGGTCGCGTCTTCGTGGTCGCTTTGATAGGGCTCCCAGCCGAGGTCGTGCATGTAGTCGCTGACTTCGGAAATCACGTCATACATCCGCATGATCGCCTGCTGGTCGTAGCAGGGCTTCTTGGCGGTGTCGTGTTCATCGGCCACCTTGGTGCCGCAGGGGGCGAGCAGGAAGAACTCCGGTTCCACCCCGGTCTTGACGCGCAGACCTTCCTTGGCGGCTTCGTCCACCAGCCTGCGCAGCACGTTGCGCGGGGCCTGGTTGACCGCCTTGCCTTCCATCACCGGGTTGGCCGCGACCCAGGCCACTTCGGGCTTCCACGGCAACTGGATGATCGCCGAGGGGTCGGGCACCGCCATCATGTCGGGGTGGGCGGCTGTCAGGTCCAGCCAGGTGGCGAAGCCTGCAAAGCCGGCCCCATCATCTTCCATATCGTCGATCATCGTTGCGGGAACCAGCTTGGCGCGCTGGCTCCCGAACAGGTCCGTATAGGAAATCATGAAGAACTTGACGCCCTTCTCCTTGGCGTACTTAGCCAGTTTATTGGCCATGCTGGAAAGCTCCCTGTCCGTATTTGTTTTTTCAGAACCCGGTCTTGCCCGGAATCCACTTTGTCCCCGCGATCGGCACACCGGCCATGGCCGCGGCTTCGATCGTCAGCGCGCAAAGGTCTTCGGGTTCGAGGTTGTGCAGGCTGTTCTTGCCGCAGGCGCGCGCGATGGTCTGCGCCTCCAG
>JBATAV010000779.1:0-2804 GCA_049662025.1 Paracoccaceae bacterium
AGGTTGCGATTGTCCACCAGATCGGGGTCGGTGGTGTTGCGGTAGTCGGTGTCGGTCAGCCCGGCGCGCAAGGTGCCGCCAAGGGGCGCGCCCTCGCCCCAGTTGTAGGCCAGCCGGACGCCTTTGGTCCGGGCGGTGCCATTCTCATAGATCAGCACCGGCAGATCGCCGTCGGCGCCTTCGATCAGCGTCAGCCCGTCGTCAAGATTTGTCTCGCGCAGGAATGCCGAGACGGTGAAGGACGAAGACAGGCCGCTGCGGGTATAGGACAGTTCGGCCGAGGGGTTTTGCAGCCCAAAGCCGTTGTCGCCATCTTCGCCGCGCAGCAGGGTGCCAAGATCGAAGGACAGCCGGTCGCGCGGCGCTTCCGAAAGGAAGCCAAAGGAAAGCTGCGTATCGGAGCGGAGCCTGGTGCCGGTGGAGGGGATTTTCAGATCGGCATTGTCGGTCACGCTGAAGCGCTGGTCGATGCCGAAGGTCAGCAGGATGCCGCCGCTCTCTTGCGTAAGCGCGGTCCCGGCCGTCAGCACAGCGGCAAGCCCGGCCAACGACAGAAGGCGCGGAGTCATGCTACGCATTGTCCTGGCTGCCCGCACTGTGCCGATCCTACTCGAAGAGCTTGCGTTGCGGAATGACGATCACATCGCCCTTCATCAGTACCGTGGCGCCCATTCGGCTGGACCCGTTCTCGATGGCATCATAGTTGATGGTGTAGCTGGTTTCCTCGCCGGTCTTCGGGTTGGTGCGGCGCAGCTGGATGCGCTTGGTTGCTGCGAATTTGGAAAAGCCGCCCATCTCTGCGAAGAACTGCAGCACGGTGGTGCCGCGGGCAACTGACAGCTTGCCCGCCTTTGCCGCCTCGCCGATCACATAGATGTCGACGGTGGGCACGGCTGCGACACCGCCGCCGCCACCACGCGCCACGCGTTCGGCGATCCGTTCGATCGAGACATAAACATTGGGTGCGGTCGCAAAATTGGGGGCGAGACGGGCCGAAAGCTCGCTCTGCACGGCCTCGACAGTTTTGCCCGCGGCGCGGACACCCCCGGCCAGCGGCAGCGTGATGCGCCCGTCGGGCGAGACAAGGACCGAGCGGTTGAGACCGGGGTCTTCCAGCACCTCGATCCGCAGCGTATCGCCGGAACGGATCAGATAGCCACCGTCCTGAGCGGTTGCCGGAACGGTCAGGGCTGCCAGAAGGAAGGGCAGGGCCAGAACACGGGCCAGCACTGCGATGAAACGATTCATTCTCTGTTCTCCTCGGAAGATCCGTCCTGCTGCAGGAAAGACCATACGCCCCACCACCTTATGTCACCCAGTGAGATTACTGTGCAACCCGGCCTACCGGAAGACAGAACCGTGACATGACCCTGCACATGGCCCTTTTGTCGGCCAGCAGGGGCATGGCGGCCACAGCAGACAGGCCAGGCCTACGCCCCTCTATGGGAGCGGCGCGGGCGGCAAGCCGGCCAAGGCCTGGCGGGCAGTCTCGAACTGCGGCAGCGGGCTGTCTCCGGCAAGCTCCAGCGCGCGGGCCAACTGACGGCGGGCGTCTTCGGTGCGTCCCAGGGCCAGATAGGTCATGCCGAGATGGAACTGGATGGTCGGATCGTTGGGCAGACCTGCGGCGGCGGGTTCCAGATAGGTCAGCGCCTCGTCATGGTTGCCATTGCGATGCGCAATCCAGCCATAGGTATCCTGGAAGGCCGGCACCTTGGTGCCCTTCAGGCGCCGGACAATGGCGGTTGCCCGGGCAAGGCTTTCGGGATCGTCGCGGTGGCTTGTGATCAGGCTGGCCAGGTTGTTGGCGATGACGACATTGCCCGAGTCCACGGCATACATTGCCTCGTAAACGGCAATGGCGCCGTCGATATCCCCCGCCTGCTCCAACGCACCGGCCTGAATCCAGCGCAGCGTGGCGGCATTGGGCTGGGCGGCAAGGGCCGCCTTCAGCACGGCAGCCGCCTCTTCCGTGCGGCCGTCGCTGCGCAACAGGCCGTAAAGCAGCCGTGCGGGCAGTTCAGCGGTGGGGTCTTCGGCAATCAATGCGCGGAACAGCGCTTCGGCCTGTGGCACTTCCCCCATCAGCGCATGCAATCCCGCGCTCAGAAGCCGCAAGCCCGGATCATCGGGCCGTTTTGCCAGCTCGCTGTCCAGATAGGCGCGGGCCTCTTCGGGCTTGCCGCTGCGGATGCGGGCCTGCAGGATCATCTGGATAGCAGCCAGATCATCGCCGCCCTTGCCAACCTGTTCCTCCAAGAAGGCCAGCCCGTCTTCGGTGCGGTTCTGTCCCAGAAGCAGGGCTGCCTGCAGCGCCCGCGTGGCGGCTTTGGCCTCTGCCGTGTCAAGTTTGGCAAGCGTGTCCGCAATCTCCTGCGCGCGCGGCCAGTCCTGGGCCTTGAGGGAAATATCGGCCAGCATGGCCAGCAGGCCGACATTGGCGGGGTTGACCCGGCGGGATTCGGTCAGCACCGTATCGGCGGCCTGGACACGGCCCTGCCGCACCAGGAACTGGGCATAGCGCAACGATTCTTCCGGGGCAGAGCCTGAAACCTCGACCGCCATCGCCAGGCGCTCGCCCGCCAGCTCCGGGCTGCCGTCACGTTCATGCGCCGCAGCCATGAGCGTCAGGATTGCAGCATCGCGGGGGGCCTGCCCAAGGGCCGCGCGCAGATCGACGATGGCCTCGCCGGGGCGGTCTTCTTCGATCAGCCAGCCGGCGCGCATCTTCAGGGCTTCGACATTGGTGACATCCTCGGCCAGCACTTCCTCGATGCTGGCGCGGGCGCCGACGCGGTTTCCGG
>JBATAV010000780.1:0-8814 GCA_049662025.1 Paracoccaceae bacterium
TTCCAGAAGGGGCCGGTGGGGGCGGATTTGCCGCCCTCGATCGCTACCATGCCGTCAAGGAGGTTGCACAGAAGCCGCAGTTGCATGGTGGCGGCAGCGAGGATCAGGGCCAGCGCTTGCGCGATGCCGCCGGTGGCAGAGGCGGCCCAGAAGAACAAGAGGCCAAGTGCTGCGAAGCCGAAGGAGGCCTGGGATATCTGGTTGGGGGTGATGCGGCTGGCGCCAAGCCGGGTGGCCAGCGCCCTGGCCCAGCGGGTATCGCGGGAATTCAGCGGGCGGCGCGTGGCGTCGGTCATGTGGTGGACCACCAGAACCGGGTGAGATGGAAGAAGATCGGGGCGGCGAAGATCACGCTGTCGAGCCGGTCGATGAAGCCGCCGTGCCCGGCGATCAGGTGGCCCCAGTCCTTGACTCCCTTGTCGCGCTTGATGGCCGACATCACCAGACCGCCGAAAAAGCCCATCAGGGTGATGACCAGGCACATGCCTGCGGCCTCGGCCAGGGAGAAGGGGGTCATCCACCACAGCGAGGTGCCGATCAGGCTGGCGGAGAGGGTGCCGCCGATGAGGCCCTCCCAGGTTTTCGAGGGCGACAGGTTGGGGGCAACGCGGGTGCGGCCGATCAGCTTGCCCCAGACGTATTGCAGCACGTCGGAAAGCTGTACCACGAAGATCAGCCAGGCGATCAGGATGACGTTGCGGCCTTCGAAGCCGGGGATTTGAAGCGATAGCAGCGCGGGGACGTGGCTGATGCAGAAAATGCACAGCATCAGCGCCCATTGGGTTTCGGCGACGCGGACGAGGTAGTGTTTCGTGGTGCCGCGCAGGGCCGAGATGACCGGCAGCAGCAGGAAGGCGTAGACCGGCACGAAGATCGAATAGAGCCCGTACCAGTCGGTCCAGATCAGCCAGTATTGCAGCGGCAGAATCAGGAAGAAGCTGGCGGCCAGCGCCCAGTGGTCGGCGGAATGCTTGGCGGTGAGGGATAGGAATTCGCGCAAGGCGGCGAAGGACAGCAGCGCGAAGAGGATCACCACCCCGGCGCGGCCGGCGATGAAAGCGATGGACAACAGCGCCACCATCCCCCACCAGGCGGCGATGCGGGCGTTCAGGTTCTCGATCACCGGGTTGCTGCCGTCGGGGGCAATGCGCAGGCGCAGGGCCTGGCCGATCAGGGTGGCGACGATCAGGATCGCGGCGACGCCGCCGAGCAGCCAGAAGAGATGCGGCGAGGTCATTGGCCGCCCCCCTGCCCTGAAAGCGCCAGGAGGCAGTCCGAGGTGCGCGACAGGAAGGCCTCTTTGGTCTCATTGGCGTCGAAGTGCAGGGGGCCGCCGAAAGTCAGCGTGCAGATCAGGGGAACGGGGATGATCTGGCCTTTCGGCATGACGTGGTTTAGGTTCGATATCCAGACCGGCACCAGGTCTACCTGCGGGCGCTGTCTGGCAAGATGGTACAGGCCGGATTTGAAGGGTAAAAGCAGTGTTTCGCCGGAATTGCGGCCGCCTTCGGGGAAAAGGATCAGCGAAGAGCCTTCGTCCAGTGCCGCAGCCATCTGGGCAACCGGATCTTCGCGGCGCGCCTCGGGCCTCCGGTCGATCAGGACCGCGTTGAAGACGTCGCGGCCAATGAAGGCGCGCAGGGGCGAGGTCAGCCAGTAGTCCAGCGCCGCGACTGGCCTTGTGCGGTTGCGCAGGGCAAGCGGCAGCACCGTCCAGATCAGCACGAAATCGCCGTTCGAGGTGTGGTTGGCGAAATAGATGCGCTGGCGGGGCATCGGCTCGATCCCCTGCCATTGCGCGCGAGGGGCGGTGACGAAGCGGGCGAACAGGATGATCGCCTTGCCCATCAGCACGGCTGCGGTTGAGCGAAAGGCAGCTTTAAGGCCGTTCATGTCATTCCGGCGAAAGGATCTGGTCCATGGTCAGGGCGGGCTGATCGCAGCCGGCCTTGCCCACCACATGCGCCGGAACACCGGCGACGGTGGTGCAGGGCGGTACGTCTTGCAGCACCACCGATCCAGCGGCAATGCGCGAGCAATGGCCGACGCGGATATTGCCCAGCACTTTGGCCCCTGCCCCGATCAGTACGCCATCCTCGATCTTGGGGTGGCGGTCGCCGTCTTCCTTGCCGGTGCCGCCCAGGGTGACGGAATGCAGCATCGAGACGTTGTCGCCGACGACGGCGGTTTCACCGATGACGATGGAATGGGCATGGTCGATCATGATGCCGCGGCCGACGCGGGCAGCGGGGTGGATATCGACGCCGAAGACCTCGGACACCCGCATCTGCACGAAATAGGCCATGTCGCGGCGGCCCATGCGCCACAGCCAATGGCCGATGCGGTAGGCCTGCACGGCCTGGAAGCCCTTGAAGAAAAGGATCGGCTGGATGAAGCGGTGGCAGGCCGGGTCACGCTCATACACCGCCATCAGGTCGGCGCGTGCGGCTGCCCCAAGATCGGGATCGCTGGCGTAGGCCGCATCGGCGATTTCGCGCAGGATCTGCTCGCTCATCTCGCCCGAGGCGAGTTTCATTGAAAAGCGGTAGGCCAGCGCGCGTTCAAGTGACGGGTGGTGCAACAGGCCCGAATGGATCAGCGCGCCCAGCAGCGGTTCGGCCCGCACGGCCTCTTCGGCTTCGTGGCAAACCTGCGACCAGACTGGATCGACGGAAGAAACTTTTTGTCTGGGGTCGGCCATGACTTGCGTCCTTCATCTTGCGGCGGACCGGAAAGCCGGCCGTGCTCAAGCAGATTTCGTTCAGAACGCAGTATGTTTCAAGACCGCACGCGCGACAATCCGCAAAGCATGAAGGAATTCCGGATCATCGGCGTGGGTCAATGGGGGGATTTCCGCGCGCATCAGTCGGGCAGCCAGCGAGCCATCGCCGAATTGGGGGTGCGACCGGCCAAGCGCGCGGCAATGGCGGTCGGCGGCTGCGGTCTCGGCCAGGATGCCACGCGCAGCTTGCGCCCTGTCGGCTTTTGGAAGCGCCGACAGGACGCGGGCGAAAAGGATGACATCCCCTGGCAGGGGGCGGACCATTGTCAGACCCCGGTGGAAACCTGCCGAAAGGGTCCGGGACCGTAGCGGGACGAGACCTGCGCCACGGCGATGTCAAAGGCCCCGGTCACGCCATCGGCAATCTGTGCCGCAACGGGGTAGACAAAGACTGGTTGAGCCGATTGGTACTCTGAAAGAACCGATGCGCCCGAAAGAATACGGATCAGGTAAGTCTCGGCGTCCTCTCCGAGCGGCACTTCGGTCTGTTGCCAGTTGTCACCCTCGATCCGGGTTCGGCGGATCCAAGTGGCCGTGATGTCCGTTCCCGAGGTGCCCGCCGCGCGCAGGTGGCAGACCGGATAGGGGCGCAGGCCGATGCCGTCGAAGGCCTCAACCTTGCTGACCACTGCAGGGTCGTCATAGCCGCGCGCGGTGACGCCGATGAGATAGTGTCTGGCAAGACCGCGCGCCGAGGCGGCAAGGTCGATCTGCTGCAGCGACCGGTCCAGAAGGACGACGGTGCTGCCTTCGGGCCAGACCGCAGACTGGATGCCATCGGTGCCAAGCTGCCCGCGCAGGCGCTGCGACAGTTCCCAGGTGTCGGGGGCGACAAGCTCTGCGGTGACGAACTGGAACACCTCCCAGAAGCCAGAGCTGCCGTCACCGATGGCCATGCTGTTGCCGCCATTCAAGACCGAAAGCACCTGCGACGAGCTGAGAGTTCCGCCGACGATGCGCACGCGCAGCGGCGCACCTCGATCCCACAGGCCCGGTCGCGCTGCGGCCAGGGGCGATTCGGTAATGCCGATGATGGCGGGAGCGGCGACAATGCGGTTCAACTCGAACCCGACGTCTTCAGGTGCGGACCAGATGCCGACCGTGCCGGGCCAGGGCTCTGCTGTCACCGCGATGTGCGGGGCATGCGGAACCTCGTCGCCGGTCAGCAGCGGCAGATCAAGAAAGACCGGATAAGTCGGCACGGGCGCGACAAAGCTGCGGGCCGAGAAGATTTCTTCATTGATATCGGCAGGCCGATAGGTTCCGGTCTCGACCCGCACAGCCTCGACCAGGGCCGCATCGCCCTGCTCTACCCGGTCGATCCGCCAGAGCGAGCCATCCAGATCGACCGTATCGCCCGCACCAACCGCCAGACGCGATGGCGGCAACGCAAAGCGCGCGGTGTCGCGGCCGATGCGCAGTTCCGCCAGCCACCGATAGGTGACTCCGCGCGCCTCTGCCACCGTCAGGCCCAGTGCCAGTTCCGAGACCGAGACCGAACGCTGCTCTTCATCCGGGAAGCGCGCTTCGGCAGACCGGGCCTCGAAATCCGACTGAACGTCGACGAAGTTCAGCCGAACGATGCCGCTGGCCTCTGGTTCAGCCTGCCGCGACACCTCGACATAGCCTTGGGTTTCGTCGGTGACGGCAAGTTGATCGAGTGACAGGACATGGTCGGCCCGACCATCCCGCAGCGCAAACCGCAACAGTCCGTCGCGTTCGGCAACCTCGGCCGAATACCCCATCAGCAAGGGCTGCAACGAGCCGCGACCAGACTGGATCTGATCCACCGCGTAGCCGCGCACCACTCCGTATAGCGCCGAAGTGTCCAGCGCCGCGGCTCCGCAACGGCCGCAGATCTCGCGCACCACCAAGTCCAGCGGCTGATTGGTCATGCGCCCGTTCAGCCAATGGCCACGCGAATAGGCGCTTGTATCGCCCCAAAGGTTCGACAGCGCCGGGAATGTCGGAAACGGTCGCGCGTCCCAGGCCCATGCATGGGCGTGATCCATGTCGACCATGGCCGCATCATAGATCGGCGAGATGGGGTTGTTTTCCGTTGCCGACCAATAGGTGCCGACGGCGCGCAGGTATTGCATCTGGACAATATCATCACGACGGCCGGTTGACGCCCTGGGAAGACCCGACTCCGATGACAGGGTGTCAAGAAACCGGTTCGGCTGGTTGCTGCCCTTGTCAATCGCCGCACAGCCGTACTCGGTAAAGCGGAAGGGTTTGGACATGGGCGCCCAGGCCGTCGACGTGGGGGTTCGGGTGCCGCCAATGCGATTGTGGTGGGGGTTAAGCCACCAGTTGCGCAAATCCTTGACGCGATACACCCATGGCTCGTCGTGGGCTCCGTCGGTGATCGGTTCGCGGCGCTGAAAGGCCTCACCCTCGGGCGAGTCGTAGTACCAGTCGAAACCCTCGCCACCGGCAACGTTGGCGCGCAGATAATCCAGATTGTAGGTGCTGCCCCAAGCCTCGTCGGCATGGCCGTCCTCATCCCGCCAATCCGCAATCGGCATGTAATTGTCGATTCCGATGAAATCGATGTTCGGACTGGCCCAAAGGGGATCGAGATGGAAATAGAGATTCCCGTCGGCCTGATAGCTGGCGTATTCCGACCAGTCGGCTGCATAGCTGATCTTGCAATTGGGCCCAAGAATGGCACGCACGTCTTGCGCAAGCTGCACCAATGCCGCGACGACCGGGAAACTGTCGCTTTGGCCCCTGACTTGCGTCAGTGACCGCAGTTCAGACCCGATGCAGAAGGCATCGATCCCACCCGCTGCGGCACAAAGCTGCGCATAGTGCAGGATAAATCGGCGATAACTCCATTCCGCCGGGCCGGTATAGCTGATGACAGTTCCATTGCGCTGGAAGTCCGTCGGAACGGCTGTTCCGAAGAAAGTGGCAATTTCATTCTCGGCCGCGGCCATGCGGTCCGGTGTGCCGACCTGGCCGGGGGCTTTCGAAGTGGTGATGCGCCCGCGCCAGGGCAGTGCGGGTTGACCGACTCCGCCGCTCCAGGGATCGGGCAGCAGGTTTCCGTCAAGCTGGTCGAGCAAGAGAAAGGGATAGAACATCACTTCCTGGCCCGCATCGCGGATCGCCGCAATCGCTTCGATGACAGAGGCGTCGGCAGGCGTGCCGCCATAGATCGGACGATCTTCCAGCCGGGGAACCGTCTGGGCCGCTGCACGGGCGATGCCGCCAGCGCGCCAGGGCATGCCGACCCCGTCGAACTGCGTCTGTTCGACCTTCGGGCGAATCTGGCAGTGGTCGCAGCGCAGGTCGCCGCCAAACCAGGAAACAACAAGCGAGATCGACCGGCAATTCGGCAACTCGGTCACCAGATGCTCCAGCGACGTCGCAAAATCCGTCCTGCCCGACGGCGAATGCACATTCGCCGAGACGTTTTGTCCAAGGCCCATCGCCATGTGGACCGGGCTGGTCGCAAGGGCATATTCGCCCGTGCCGGGAATCATTGCCACCCCGCGCACCACGTTGCTCAGGGCGGTCGGATCAATCGCGCCGCCCGGTTGTGCCGCACGCACAACTTCAAACGAGAATTGCGGCACCCGGTTGCCATAGGCCGTCAGGTCAAGATCCTCGATCACGACATAGGCGAGGCCACGATAGGCGGGCGCCTGGCCCGCGCCTTCTACCGCCTCGATGCGGGGATCAGGAAGCTGCGTCTCGCTTCCGGCATAAACGCGCAGGTTCAGATCGTCAGACGAGATTTCACTGCCGTCGGCCCAGATGCGGCCGACTTTCACGATCTCGCCCTCGCACAGCGCAATCGCAAGGCTGATCGAATAGCTGTATTGGTTGACCTTGGGCTGAGGCGCCCCCTTGCCGCCGCCGCGACGGGTAACCTGCTCCTGAAATTCGGTCGCCCAGATCACCTGTCCGGCAACCCGCATCCGTCCCCAGATCTGCGCCACCGGGGCACCATCCGAGGCGCCGGTCAGTCGCAGCCGGTCGATACGGCCCACTTCGACAGGGTCAGACCCGCCGCCCAGAATGCGTTGGTCGATGCCACGGCCGATTGTTGCGCCGATTGCCCGCCCGATGACCGCTCCGGACAGACCCAGGACGGCACCGCCGAACCCCGACCCGATCGCTGCGCCAGCGGCAGAAAGTAGCAAGGTTGCCATGATCAGAAGGCTCCGTCAGGAAAGGTGAAACGCGCTGCGATACGGCGGCGCCAGGGATCGGTCAGCGCGCTTTCGGTAACGCAATGGCCGCTATAGGCATGGATGAAACGGGCCTCGGGGCCGATGGCGGATTGAATCCCAAGATGCTTGGCAACGCTGCCCACCCGCATGCGAAACAGAAGCACATCGCCCACGGCCTCATCGGTACGCGACTTTGCCTGCAGATGCCGATGCCCGGCATCCAGCAGCACCTCGTCATGGCTCGGCTCTGCCCAATCGGGGGAATAGGCGGGAATCTCTTCCGGCTCTGCGCCGTAAAGCGTGCGCCACACCCCGCGCAACAGCCCCAGGCAATCGGTGCCCGCCCCTTTTCGGCTGGCCTGATGCACATAGGGCGTGCCAAGCCAGCCCTGCGCTTCGGCCACCGCGCGGCCCGCCAGCACTGTCACAAGGCCCTGCCAATCATCAGCGACTTGCCAGAGGTGCTTTGGCCGGGTCTGGGATAGGCGGTCAGCCAATCTTCACCCGGCATTTGCGGAAAGCCCCGGAAATTCAGGAAGTTGGCAAACTTCACCCGGCAGGTTTCGGTCCGCTTGTCACAGCCTGCCGAAAGCCGGACCAGATCGCCCGGCACCAATTCGGCGCGAATCCCCTGCCAGAGTTCGACCTCGCGCCCACCCGCCTGCACCCGGTCGGACTTGATCTGCCCCGACAGCCCCGCCGCAGCGCCAGACAAGACATCCAGTCTGCCAAACTCGAACCAATGGTCGTCGAACCCGCCAAAGCTGACAAAGCTGAACAGCCGCCGCTCGCGGTCCAGGCCCTCCACCGCGCGTTCGGCAAAATACCCCGGCTGCGTTTGGTCGAACCGGCAGCGGCTATCGCCCAGCACCGCCGAGCAGCCGCGCGTATAGGCCAGCCCGATCGGTTGGTTCAACGCCTCGGCCAGACCGCGCAATTCGGCGCGGAATTCGCCGCCCGTCCGGGTCACTTCGCCCAAGGTGCCGCGAAAGATCCGGGCCCGGGTTTCCGGATCGGCCCAGTTCACCAGCCACAACTGCACTTCGGCGGAGTCGAACCGCCCCGCTGCCAGATCCGGCTCTGAAATCGCCGCATCCGATAGTGCACCCAGCGCCTCGGAGTTGTCGACCGACAACCCGGTGCTTTGTTGCAGTGCCCGCGCGGTCAGGCCCGACCCGGCCCGATGGGTCACACCATCAAAGGTCAGATCGCAGTCATGGTCGGTAAACCCCAGAACCACGCCATCGCGCCGCGTTACCGTCCAGGCCCGGCAAAGCGTAGTCGCGGCACTGGCCAGATGCGCATCCATCTCTGCGTTGCTCATGCCCGGATCTCCACCACCGGCACCGCAGGCACGTCACCGGCCTGAAACGACGCGACCGAGGTCTGGATGCGGTCGGTGTCAAAACGCGCGGGCACGTCGAACTCGTAACCCGCCGTGACCCTGGTTCCCAATGCCGGGGGCACCACAAAGCTTACCTCACCCGTAGCCGGGTCGACCGTGAACTCCAGCCCCTCGACCTTGGGGTCTTCGGCCACCGCAACCAGCACGGTCCCCAGCACCGGCTTCACGATCGGCCGGACATAGGTTTGCATCCCCGAACGATAGGTCTTTTGCAACCGATAGACCGTGGCCGCGCCATCGCCGATCCCGATGATCTGATCCAGCGGGGCGGGCGCGCGCGAGGCCGGGCAGGATTTGTAGTCCGACCAGTCCTTCCAGCGAAACCCGTCCAGCTGGCCCCGCCGCGCTTCGAAGAAAGCGATCAGCGTTTCCACATCGTCCAGTGACCGCAGCCCCACCCCCGCGTCGTAGCGGCGGCGCGAATGGGCCCAGGGGGTGTTGCG
>JBATAV010000781.1:0-1974 GCA_049662025.1 Paracoccaceae bacterium
GCCTTGCATCTGGCCTGCCACATGAACGGCCGCCCGGCATGGCGCGAAGACATTGCCGCCTTCGTGCCGACGCCCGGCATGGTGCCCGGCCTTCTGGCTGCCGGGGCGGCGAACGGCGCCCTTTCCACGCAAGCCGCCCTTCGCGAGGGTGCTGCCGCCGCTACCGAAGTGTTGGCGGCCATGGGTCTGAAGGGGGCCACGGCCGATCTGCCACAGGCAGAAGACGGCGGGACGCGGATCCGCGCCTATTGGGAGGTGCCCGCCGCCAGGGGTAGCGCCTGGCTCGACTTTGCCAATGATGTGACCACCAAGGACGTGCGCCTTGCCGCGCGTGAGAATTTCCGCTCGGTCGAACACATGAAGCGCTATACCACCCAAGGCATGGCGCCCGATCAGGGCAAGAACTCCAACGTTGCGGCCCTTGCGGTGCTGGCCGATGCCACCGGCCGCGGCATTCCCGAAACCGGCACCACGACCTTCCGGCCGCCGTATGTGCCGGTGTCGATCGCGGCGGTTGGTGCGGGTGGGCAAGGCAAGGGGTTTGCGCCGCAGCGCCTTTCGACGCTGAACAAGGCCGCCATCGAACGCGGTGCCGGGATGACTGAATTCGGCCTCTGGTACAGCCCGGATTTCTATCTGCGCCCCGGCGAGACGACCTGGCGTCAGGCCTGCGACCGCGAGGTGGCGATGGTGCGCAGGACGGTCGGGATCTGCGAGATGTCGACCCTTGGCAAGATCGACATTCAGGGCCGGGATGCGGCGCGGCTGCTTGATTTCGTCTATTGCAACACCTTCTCGACGCTGCCCGTCGGCCGGGCGCGCTATGGTCTGATGCTGCGCGAGGACGGGCTGGTGATGGATGACGGCACCACCGCGCGGCTGGGCGACACGCATTTCCTGATGACGACGACGACACTGGCGGCGGGCGCCATCCTGCGGCATCTGGAATTCGTCCATCAGGCGCATTTTCCCGGCTGGGATCTGCGCCTGACCCCGGTGACCGAGCAATGGGCGCAATTCGCGGTTGCCGGGCCGCTGGCGCGTGAGCTTCTTTCCCCGCGGCTCGACACGCCGATTGACGGCGCGGCATTTCCCTTCATGGCCTGTGGCGCGGTGCGGATCATGGGCGTGGAGGGCCGGCTTTTCCGCATCTCCTTTTCAGGCGAGCTGGCCTTTGAGATTGCGGTGCCCGCGCGCTATGGCGAATCCCTGTGGCGCAAACTGGTAGACCGCGCCGAAGGCCTTGGTGGCGGTGCCTACGGGATCGAGGCGCTGAACGTGATGCGCATCGAAAAGGGCTTCATCACCCATGCCGAGATTCACGGCCGCGCCACCGCCGGTGATGTCGGCCTTCAGGGCATGGTCTCGAAGAAGAAGGACTTCATCGGCAGGGTGATGAGCCGGCGCCCCGGTTTGACCGACCCCGACCGCGAACAACTGGTCGGCCTGCGGCCAAACCCGCCCGGCCAGGTCATCGAGGCTGGGGCACATCTGTTTGACGAGGGCGCAGAGGCGGTTGCCGCCAACAACCGCGGCTATGTCAGTTCGGCCTGCTGGTCGCCGACGCTGAAGTCGCACCTGGCGCTGGCCATGCTTCGGGGTGGCCGCGCCCGCATCGGTCAGCGCATCCGGCTGGTGGATGCCCTGCGCAAGACCGATGTCATCTGCGACATCGTGAACCCTGCCTTCTTCGACCCGGAAGGAGCCCGCGCCCGTGCCTGACCTTGCCGCGCCTGATCTTATCGAGAAAACCCCATGCGACGGGCTGTTGCCAATATCCGTGGCCGATACGGTGCTTGGCGAACTGCCGTTTGCCCGCATCACCTCGATTGCCCCTTTTGCCGGTCAGGATCGCGCCGTGGCTGCGGCTTTAAACGCGCTTGGCCTTGGCTGGCCCGCGCCTGGCCGGGGCGTCAGCGCCGGTGCGGCGTCCAGCCTCTGGAGCGGGCGTCGCCAAGCCCTGCTTGTCAATTC
>JBATAV010000782.1:0-1712 GCA_049662025.1 Paracoccaceae bacterium
GGCCCACAACTGCTGTGCCACCGCCATGGCCCGGTCTGTCTGCATATCCGCACCCTCCACCGATGGACAGCATCGCACCGGGCGCAAACCCTTGAAATGTCATGGGTCAATTCGGGCTGCGCAGATCTGGCAAGGTGACGCAGCGGAAATTGCGGCGCGATGTCGCGGCGGGCTGTCGGCCATTTGCATCGCCGATTTTTGCCTTGCCGCCATTTCCCCGTTGCTTGGCGCTTTGCTACTTTCAGTGGCGGTCAATCAACGGAGTTTCTGCGACTGCATCGCCGGGCCGGCCTGCACTGGAAATTGCCCGTCCAGGCGACCGTGATCAAACCCTCGCTCGCGAAAGAGGTCCGCGCGCTGACTACCCCTGCCCGACCGATCACCGGCAGAGCTGCTGGCGCCAATCGTGAATCAACCCGCCCGCCAATACGCCCCGGCGTGTCACGCCCGATGTCGTGCCTGGTCCTTTTTCAACGTTGGCAGCCATCGGCAGATCCCTTGCAGAAAAGAGCATGTAGTCCCGGAGGGCATAAACCCATTGTTCAGAGGCGAAGGCGTCACCCACGATCATGACCGGGGAAGCGACTTGCCCTGTCGATTTCGCTCGTAGGGCTGCGGGGTCGGGCGTAGGTTGAATCTCGAGCGCGGCCACATGCATGGACGCATCATGGCGGCACAAGTCACGCGAAGATTGTCTCATGGAAGCATCGCCCCTTTCCCCCCCGCTCTGCCGCCTTCTGGGCTGCGAACATCCGGTCCTGCTGGCCGGCATGGGTGGCGTTTCCCGATGGGAGCTGGCTGCAGCAGTGGCAAATGCAGGCGGATTTGCCCAGCTTGGCATGGTGCGCGAGGATCCGGCGCTGATCGCCAGAGAGGTGGCCGCGCTGAAGGCCGCCACCGACCGCCAATTTGCGGTGAACGTGATTCCTTCGGCGACCGCGCCCGACCTTCTGGACCGCCAGATCGGGTTGTGCCTTGATCTTGGCGTGCCGGTGCTGTCGTTTTTCTGGGACGTGATGCCCGAAGTCATAGCGCGTGCCAAGGCAGCCGGGGTGCGGGTGATCCATCAGGTCGGCTCACCCGAGTCCGCGCGCACGGCCGAGGACGCCGGCGCCGACGTACTGGTGGCCCAAGGGATCGAGGCGGGCGGACATGTGCATGGCGAGACTGGCCTTCTGCCGCTGGTCGAGCAGGTGGTGCGGGCAGCTTCGGTTCCCGTCGTGGCATCGGGTGGGTTGGCCACCGGAGCGGGGTTGGTGGCCGCACTGGCCGTGGGTGCGCAGGGAATCCAGTGCGGTACGGCCTTTCTTGCGACCACCGAGTCCTTCGCGCATGACTATCACAAGGAGCGGGTGGTCGCAGCCAGTGCCGCCGATACTGTGCGCACTGACGTATTCGTGCTGAACTGGCCCGCTCATGCCGCAGTGCGGGTGATCACCAATTCCGTAACGCGAGAGCTTGGGTTCAACTTGATGGGCCATGACCCCGACGCCTTGCCACGCGAGGTGATTGCGGATGAGGGCGGGCGGCCGATCCTGCGTTTCAGCACCGACTCGCCCCTGCGGATCACGACCGGCGATCTGGAAGCGATGGCGCTGTTTGCCGGGCAGGGGGTAGGCGCGATCACCGACATCGTGCCGGCGGGTGAACGTCTTGGCCGCATCATGGCCGAGGCTGCGACGATCCTGGCACGCCTGCAGCCGGGACTTCGC
>JBATAV010000783.1:0-3663 GCA_049662025.1 Paracoccaceae bacterium
GCCAAGGGCGCGCGCGCAGGCGGTGGCATCTTCCAGCGAATGGCGGCTGGTGAATTCACTTGGCAGCATCACGCAACGCAGGTTTTCCGGCCCCAGCGCGTCGCAGGCCATCGCGGCGACAATGGCGCTGTCGATGCCACCCGACAGACCCAGCAACGCCTTCTTGAACCCGGTTTTCCGCATGTAATCGCCCAAGGCCATCACGCAGGCGCGATAGTCGGCCTCGCCAATCGGCGGGATCGGCGCGATCTCGCCCTGATCCGCCCGCCAGCCGTCCGGGCCACGGCGGAAGGTGACAATGGTCACATTCTCGTCAAACTGCGGCATCTGCACCGCCAGATGACCGCCGGGGTTCAAGACCATCGAAGACCCGTCAAACACCTGATCGTCCTGCCCGCCCACCATGTTCAGATAGACCAGGGGCAAGCCGGTTTCGACCACGCGGGACACCATCAGGTTCAGCCGCAAGTTCGGCTTGCCGCGATGATAGGGGCTGCCATTCGGCACCAGAAGGATCTCGGCCCCCGTCTCTTCAAGGGTCTCGGTTACATCCGGGTGCCAGGCATCCTCGCAGATGGGCGAGCCGATGCGCACGCCATTGACCATATAGGGCCCCGCCAAATCGGCCGAGGAAAACACCCGCTTTTCATCGAAGACCGCATCGTTCGGCAGATGGTGTTTCAGCACCGTCGCCACCGCCTTGCCACCCTGCAACACCCACCAGGCGTTGAACAGTTGGCCATTGCGCAGGGCCGGGCCGCCGATCCCAAGTGCCGGACCATCGGCACAGTCCCTTGCCAGCGCCTCGATGGCGGCAATTGCGGCCTGGTGGAAGGCGGGCTTCACGATCAGGTCCTGGGTCTGATAGCCGGTCACGAACATCTCGGTCAGCGCCACCATGTCGGCACCCGCCGCGCGGCCCTGTTGCCAGTATTCCCGCGCACGGCGCGCGTTCCTGGCGATGTCGCCCACAATGGGGTTCGCCTGCACCAGCATCAGCCGGAATGTGTCGGTCATCGCGGGTCTCCTGTCGCCTTGGCCCCGGTTCTAGCCGCCACCGGGAAAAGTGAAAAGGCCAGGCTGACAGCCCGCCTTGCCAGCCCTTGTCGCGGCGTCATACCCTAACACCCGGATTCGCCCTTTGGAGTGCCCCGCAATGCGCATCGTTCCGGCAATGGTCATCGCGGCCACCCTCGGTCTGGCAGGACCCGCTACCGCTCAGTCGGCCGACGAGGTCATCACCAAGCAATACGATGACGGCTCGGTCTATGAGGGCACGTTCCGCAACGGCCGCCAGGATGGCAAGGGCACCTACCGGCTGCCGAATGGCTATGAATATTCCGGCGACTGGGCCAATGGCGAGATCGTCGGCCAGGGCACTGCGAAATACCCCAACGGATCGGTCTACGAAGGCGCTTTCGAGAAGGGTCAGCCGCAGGGCAAGGGCAAGATCACCTTTGCCGACGGCGGCACCTATGACGGCGACTGGAGCCTGGGCAAGATGACAGGCCAAGGCCGCGCCGAATATGCCAATGGCGCTGTCTACACCGGCACCTTCCTGAACGGCCAGCATCAGGGCAAGGGCGTGATCGAGAACCCCGGCGGCTACCGCTATGACGGCGACTGGGTGGCGGGCGTCAAGCAAGGCATGGGCAAGATCACCTACCCCGATGGCGCCACCTATGAGGGCAGCCTGATCAAGGGCGAGCGGGCAGGCAAGGGCACCCTGATCATGCCGAACGGCCTGACCTATGTCGGCGACTGGGCGGATGGCCAGATCAACGGCACGGGCAAACTGACCCAGCCGGGCGGCGATGTCTACGAGGGCGCCTTCGTCAACGGCCAGCGCGAGGGAAAGGGCCGGGTCACCCATGCCTCGGGCGATATCTACGAGGGCGACTTCAAGGCCGACCGCCGCCATGGCACGGGCATCTTCACGGCAAAGGACGGCTTCAAATACGAAGGCTCCTGGGTCGAGGGGCGGATGGAGGGGACAGGGTCGGTCAGCTATCCCGATGGCTCGGTCTACGTTGGTGCCATGAAGGCCGATCAGGCCGAGGGTCAGGGCGCAATCACCTATCCAGATGGCTCCACCTATACCGGGGCCTGGCAGGGCGGGGTGATCCAGGGCAAGGGCAAGGCCACCTATGCCAACGGGCTGGTTTACGAGGGCGATTTTGTCTCGGCCCGGCCCGAGGGCACCGGGACCATGAGCTATCCCGACGGCTACCGCTATGAAGGCGACTGGCGCGAGGGCCAGCGCGAGGGCGTGGGCACCGCAACCTACCCCGATGGCACCGTCTACAGGGGCAACTTCCGCGCCGGCGTGCGCGATGGCCAGGGCGAGATCACCATGTCCGACAAGTTCACCTATGCCGGTTCCTGGTCGGCGGGTGAAATCGACGGCACCGGCAAGGCGACCTATCCGTCTGGCGATGTCTATGAAGGCGCCTTCAAGGCCGGCAAGCGCAGCGGTCAGGGAAAGATGACCTATACCACGGGTCAGGTGGCCGAAGGTATCTGGCAGGACGGCATCCTGACCGCGCCGCCCGCAGGCACGCCCGAGGCCCCTGCCGATGGCGCAGCCCCCGCCGAACCGCCAACCGAACCCGCCGTCACCCCCTGACTCGTCGGTAACCCGGCGCAGGTGTTGCAAAGGCGGGCGCTGCTCCCCGCCTTCGGCTCCCGACGAAGTGTTTCTTGCCAGGATGAAGCCCCGCCGGTTTCATCCCGGCCCCAAATACTCCCGCCGGAGGCACCCGCCCGGCCCATCGGTGCAAGATTCGGCAGTCGGCCATGCCCCGGTTTGGAATTCGACAGGGTTGGCGCCCGTATCGCATCCGCCCGGCGCATCTTCTGAGCCTGGCGAGAAGCATGGAAGGCGAGACGTTCCGAAAGGGCGCGAAGCGACCTGCGGATGCGGTGGTCCTGGTCGTCAAGACCGCGAAGATCGTCACGGGCGAGATTGGCGACACGCCGGAAGTCGACGGCAAGTACAAAGCCGCTCCGGCGACGGGAAAGGAGGGCGGCACGGCCCGCGGCCACGATGCTGACTGGTTCCGCGAAGCCCTAAAGAACAACGGCATCAAACCCGGTATTCCGGGCCGGAAGCCTTGCGGCAAGCCCATCAAATACGACATGCGCCGCTACAAGTGCCGCAACAGGATCAAGATCTTGTTCGGGCGGTTGAGGGGCTGGCGGCGGGTGGCGACAGTTGCGACAGACGCCCCAAAGCCTTCCTCTCCGCCATTGCCCTCGCTGCAACCCTGATGTTCTGGCCTTGACGATCAATGAGATGCTGGAACGCGGCCTGCGTCGCGCACGGCCCGTTGCTGCTTGCAGGGTCAGCGGCAAGTTGTCGACCTTCCCGTATCGGATCCAGAAGAAGGGCTGCGGGATGAGACTGTTTGTCGGGTTGGATGTGTCGCTGGCAAAGACTGCGATCTACGTGATCAGCAAGCATGGCAAGATCGCGAAAGAGGCGCTGACGGCAGTGAACCTGAAGAATTGCTGCGTTGGACCTGGGAACAGGAGGGCGCCATTGCCGCCATTGGGCTCGAGGCTGATCCCTTGTCGCAGTGGTTGCACCGGTGGCTGACTGCGGCAGGTCCTGATGTCGTGCTGATGGAAACGCGGGCTGGTTGAAAGGCGCCCTGAAGGCCC
>JBATAV010000784.1:0-3766 GCA_049662025.1 Paracoccaceae bacterium
CGGCGGCCGGGTCGAAAGTGCCACCGGGGGCCGGCGCAGGCGCAGGCGCGGCTGACGGTGGCGCTGCGTAAGAGCCGCGAATGTAGCTGTTATAGTCCTGAAATCCCACGCCCCCCCCGGAATCGGGAACAGAGGGCTGGCAGGCGGCCAGAAGAAGGGCCCCGGAAATAGCCAAGGGAACGGCGGAACGGCGGATCATCACTGCCTCTCAGGACTGCGCGGACTGCGCTTTTTCCGCGCGCTTACCACCATTTTTCGGGTTTGGAAACAAATCCGGCGGCGCGCTCCAGCACATGGGCGTGATTAAGGAGCCCCGCCTCGTCCCAGGGCCGTCCGATCAATTGCAGGCCCAGCGGCAGGCCTTGCGCATCCAGACCCACCGGAACCGCGATACCGGGCAGCCCGGCCAGGTTCACCGTCACGGTGAAGACGTCGTTGAGATACATCTCGACCGGCGAGGCATTGGCCATCTCGCCCAAGGCAAAGGCGGACGAGGGCGTGGCCGGCGTCAGGATCGCGTCGACGCCCTCGGCGAAGACCACCTCGAAATCGCGCTTGATCAGGGCACGGACACGGCGGGCGCGGTTGTAATAGGCGTCGTAGAAGCCCGCAGACAGCACATAGGTGCCGACCATGACGCGGCGTTGCACTTCTGGGCCAAAGCCTTCGGCGCGGGTCTTTTCGTACATCTCGGTGATGCCGTCGCCCTGCGCCAGCTTGGCGCGGTGGCCGTATTTCACCCCGTCATAGCGGGCAAGGTTGCTGGAGGCCTCGGCCGGCGCGATGACGTAATAGGCGGGCAGTGCGTATCTGGTGTGCGGCAGGGAAATGTCGCGGATCACGGCGCCCGCGTCCTTCATCATCGCGATCCCACGCGTCCACAGCGCCTCGATTTCCGCGGGCATCCCGTCCATGCGGTATTCCTTGGGGATCCCGATCACCTTGCCGCGAATATCGCCGGTCAGGGCGGCTTCGAAATCCGGCACCGCGATGTCGGCGCTGGTCGAATCCTTGGCGTCATGGCCCGCCATGGCCTGCAGCATGATCGCCGCATCGCGGACCGATTTGGTCATCGGACCAGCCTGATCGAGACTGGAGGCGAAGGCGACGATGCCCCAGCGGGAAACCCGGCCATAGGTCGGCTTGATGCCGGTGATGCCGGTAAATGCGGCGGGCTGGCGGATCGAGCCGCCGGTATCGGTGCCGGTGGCGGCAAGGCAGAGGTCGGCGGCCACGGCGGCGGCAGAGCCGCCCGAGGATCCGCCCGGCGTCAGTTGGCGGTCGTCAACCTTCCAGGGGTTCACCACATTGCCGTAGCACGAGGTTTCGTTGGAACTGCCCATGGCGAACTCGTCCATGTTCAGCTTGCCCAGCATCACCGCGCCGGCGCCGAACAGCCGGGTGGTGACGGTGGATTCATATTCGGGCCGGAAGCCGCGCAGGATGTTCGAGGCGGCCTGGCTGGGCACGCCCTTGGTGCAGAACAGATCCTTGATCCCCAGAGGGATGCCGCACATCGCGGGCGCTTCGCCGGCGGCCAGGCGCCCATCGGCGGCGCGCGCCTGTTCCAGCGCGATTTCCGGGGTCTTCCAGACAAAGGCATTCAGGCCGTCTCCCGCGTCGATCGCGGTCAGGCAGGACATCGTCAGATCGACGGCGGAGATCTCTTTCTTGCGCAGCGCGTCGCGCGCCGCCGCAATCGTCAGGCTGTTCGCGGTCATTCCACCACCTTCGGCACGGCAAAGAACCCCTCGCGCACTTCGGGCGCGTTTTTCAGCACCTGCGCCTGAATATTTCCATCGGTCACCACATCGGCCCGTCGCGCCAGCCGCATCGGCGTGACACTGACCATCGGCTCGATGCCCGAGACATCAACCTCGTTCAGCTCTTCCATGAAGGAAAGGATGCCCGAAAGCTGCTCTGCCAGCTTGGGCAGCGCGGCTTCTTCCACCCGGATCCGGGCCAGTTTCGCGACCTTGCGCGCCGTTTCGATGTCGATCGACATGGGAGGACCCTTGGCTTGGTTTCGCCCCGTTTAGCCGCCCCCGGCCAGCCCTGCAAGCATATGGCGGCGGTAGACCCGCGCCAGATACCACAGAAGCACCGCCGTGCCGAGGATCCACAGGAAATGCGTGCCAAGCGGCCAGACCCCGCACAGCGGCAGGTCAACGGCGCGCGCCACGATTGCGACAACCATGATCAGCGCCGCCTGCAGCAATCCGCGCGCCGTGTCGGGCCGTTCGGGCCGCAGCACCGCCGCATAGCCCAAAAGCAGCACCGGCAAAGGCACATAGGCCGCCGACCCCGCCGCCCCGTGCAACAGCGCGATCAAGGGCAGGCTGACGGCGGCAAAGGGCAGGATCAGCAGGGTGCAGACCGCCGCCATACTCCGCGACAGTCCCACCATGTCGCGGTTCACACCGTAAAAGCAGGTCAGGACCAGCAGCAGAATCGGCCCGATATCCGCGCCGACCGCAAGCGGACTGGGCAGGAAGTGCAGCCACAGCCCCGCAGGCCACAACAAGAAGATCAGCCCCGCCATCACCCGCAAAAGCCGCAGCTCTCCGGCCGAGCGCCAGACCTGCACCGCCACCGCCACAAACGCGAAACTTGCCACAAGCGACAGCGGCTCTTCCCACAGGCCAGACCCGGTCCGCCCGCAATACAGATAAATCGGTTCCAGAATCACCGGACACCCACTTTACACACCCGATACCTGACTGCGCCTGCTTACAGGCAATCGACAAGAATTGATTCAATTGATGGTTAACTCGGCGCCAAGCCGCTTTTCGCGCACCGGAACCTCTTGTCAAATCAATCCCTTGCAAGGGGACCGCGACACGATACCCTGGCAGATACGGGTGCCGGCGCAGGAGGACAGAATGCGGATCATCTGGTTGGGTCATTCCGGTTTTCGCCTTGAAATTGAAAGGGCGGTGATTCTGATCGACCCCTGGTTGACCGGCAATCCGATGTTCCCGCCCGAGCGTCGGACCGAGGCGCTGTCGGGTGCAACCCACGTGCTGTTGACCCATGCCCATGGCGACCATGCCGCTGATGCCGCCACCATCGCCGCCGAAAGGGCCATTCCGGTCGCCTGCATTCACGAGGTCTCGGAATGGCTGAACGCCGAAGGGCGCTGTCAGACGATCGGCTTCGGCAAGGGCGGCACGCTTGATCTGAACGGCGCGAAAGTGACGATGGTGAACGCCACCCATTCCGCCTCGATCGACTTCACCGGAAAGGGGCTGCTGCCCGCCGGATCGGCGGCCGGTTTCATGATCGCTGGCGAAGGGCACGTGGTCTATGTCTCGGGCGATACCGACATCATGGCGGATATGGAGTGGATGGGGGAATTGCACAATCCAGACATCGGCATCCTGTCCTGCGGCGGGCACTACACGATGGATATGGAACGTGCGGCCTGGGCGGCACGCCGGTATTTCCATTTTCGAACTATCATTCCAAGCCACTACCGCACCTTCCCGCTTTTGGCGCAGTCCGCCGACGCCCTGCGCGCGGGTCTGCCCGCTGGCATCACGGTGATCGAACCGCAGGTGATGGAGGCGATCTCGATCCCGAAGACCTGAAAACAGGCCGCGCCTAACCGCGCCGGTCCGCGAAGAACTCCTTCAACAAAGCCTCGGCCGCCGCAGCGCCGATGCCGTCATAGACCTGCGGCACATGGTGGCATTGCGGGTGGCTGAAGACCCGCGCGCCCACCGCCACTCCGCCCGACTTCGGATCCGCCGCGCCGTAGTAAAGC
>JBATAV010000785.1:0-2813 GCA_049662025.1 Paracoccaceae bacterium
CCCGCCCCGATCCGGGCGGGGCCTACCGCGTGGTGGCCATTGGCAAGGCGGCCGTGCCGATGGCGGAATGGCTGCTTGGCCACCTTGCCGGGGTACCGGTTCAGGCGATCGTCGTGACCAACTACGAAAACGCACGTGCGTTGTCGGGGGCTAGGGTGATGGCCGCCGGTCATCCGTTGCCCGATGACAACGGCGCCGCGGCTGCGGCGGCGGTAATCGGACTGCTGGACGGTGCCTCTGCGGCAGACCAGGTCATCGCGCTGATTTCGGGCGGCGCCTCGGCGCTTGTCCCGGCGCCGCTCGCGGGCCTGACCCTCGCCGACAAGGCCGATGTCAACCGGCTTCTGCTAGCCAGCGGCTTCGACATCACCGAAACGAATCTGGTCCGTCAACAGCTGTCTCAGCTGAAAGGAGGGGGCCTGGCGCGGCTGGCTTCACCCGCCCGGTTGACGGGTTACGTGTTGTCGGATGTGATAGGCGACGATTTGCGGGTGGTGGCGTCGGGGCCGACAACGGGGCCCATCGGAACCCGCGCGATGGCGCGTGATCTTATTCGGAAGCGCGGACTATGGGAGGCATTGCCAGATCCGGTGCGGGCGATACTTGGCCGCGATGCTCTGCCAACGACACCCGCGGCGCACGCCACGAACATCCTGATCGGTTCCAACCGCAAAAGCCTGGATGCCGTGGCCGCTGCCGCCGGTCCGGAGGCCATGATCGTCAATGACCGGTTGATCGGCGATGTGGCCGACGCCGCGCGACAGATTGTGCAGGCAGCCCTAGCCGTTCCGCCCGGCAGCGCGCGCTGCTGCATTTTTGGCGGCGAGACCACGGTCCAGCTACGGGGAACCGGTATGGGCGGCCGAAATCAGGAACTGGCGCTGCGCGTCGCCCTTGCAATGCCGAATCTGGGCCGGGACTGGGTGTTTCTTTCTGGCGGAACTGACGGGCGCGACGGACCGACCGATGCTGCAGGCGGTGTGGTCGATGCCGGCACCGCAGGGCGCATCCGTGCGGCAGGGGCCGATCCTGTGGCGCTGCTTGCCAACAACAATAGTTACGCCGCCCTCAGGCTTGCGGGAGATCGGCTGATTGTCGGCGCCACTGGCACCAACGTCGCGGATGTGCAGATCCTGATGATCGCGACTGACGGCTGAAATAGCCTGCTTCGCAGTTGCGTCCTGATCACGGCTAAGCAGGCGGCTCGCCGTCTTGTCAGGGCCGATAGCGTGATCTGCTGCTGGTTTCATGGACAGGTAGTCAAGCTAACCCGGCCCGTTGCTCGAACCTAATTGGGCTGAGATAGCCGATTGTCGAGTGCCTTCGAACCGTGTTGTAGGACCTTTCGATGAAGTCGAACACATTTGGTAATCCCCCCGAAAGTGGGGGGCTGCACAAGTAGAATTTTCTCGGCTGGATGCACGAGGAGATTCCGAATGAAGACAAGCAGATACGCAGAGGCGCCGATCATCCGTTGCCCGGCATGCGCCTGACGGTGAATGCAAGCATTCACCTGACGGCCAACGGTTTGCAAGGCAGTCTGCCGGGAGGGGCGATCCTGCGGCAGGCTGAAGGCGGTGTCGCGGTGGCCGAGCTGTGCCGTGCGCATGGCATGATGCCATTGCCCGGCAGGTGATTGCCCTGCAGTCGCCGAGAGGGAACGCGTCGTTCGATAGGTGGCGGGCGAAGTATGGGGGCATGGACGCGTCCCTGATCAGCCAGATGAAGGCCGTGGAAGACGAGAACGTCGCCTGAAGCGGATGTATGCAGACCTGAGCATGCAGGCCGATTTGCTGAAGGAAGTCCTTGGAAAAAAGTAGATCGGCCATCTCAACGCCGGGAGATGGCCGCAACGGCTGTGGCGCGACATGGGGCGAGCATTGCTTTGGCTTGCCGCGTGTTCGGAGTGAGCGAGACCTGCTATCGCTATGATCCGAAGCTGCGCGCCGAGAACGAAGAAATAGCCGATCTGCTGACCGGTCTGACCGATGCCTGCAAAACTTGGGGCTTCGGGCTGTGCTTTCTGCACCTGCGCAACGTCAAGGGGCATCCGTGGATACTGTTACCCTCTGATGCATGTTTACATGCATGAGAGGGCACAGAAGAGTTTGCCGCATCTGCTGCGAGATGGAACTGAACCTGCGCCCTCTCGTGGTTTGAAGACAAACCACTGACGGGTAACAGATCAAACCCCGCAAACGGTTGAAACGGGAGAAACTCGATGTTCTGGCCGTGCCCGACGCCTCCAATGTGACCTAGGCTCCAGCCTCATTGATCGTCAAAGCCAGAACAGGACGGTTGCGGCGAGGGCGACGGCAGAGAGGAAGACCTTAGGGCATCTGTCGTATCGGGTGACCGCGACATCCCGCGCCCGCAACGGCGCCCGCCGCTCTTGGGCGCCGCGGCTCTTCACCACCACGCGTCGATAAAAGCCGGTCCGCGCCAGTTCGGCCGACATCGCCGCATTGTTGGCGTCGGTCTTGTTGTGCATCTGGCTCAGCACCGGATGGGCCTGGCGCGCATCGATGCAGACAATCGGCACTTCGCGATTTGCAAGTTCATGGTAGAGCCAGTTTGCCATGCGCCCGGTTTCCATCACCACGCGGCAGATTGGCAAATTGGTCCGCAGCAGAGCAGTGGCAATGGCATCGGGGTCAGTTGGCTTCTTCAGCGCCACAGCCGTCCGGCCATCTGATCCCTTTACACAAATAGCGGTCTCGTCCTTCGAGACATCAAGTCCAACAAAGTAACGTTCCATCATGTCCTCCTGCTCTCGGTCCCAATCAGGATCCGTCAGAGAGGGCGAACGATCA
>JBATAV010000786.1:0-1653 GCA_049662025.1 Paracoccaceae bacterium
GTCCAGCAGCGGCGCGTTCAGCAAGGGCGTCACCCGCACATGTCCCGCCATGCGCGCCGCTGCCGCCTCGATCGCGGCCAGCGTGGTCATCGCATCATCCCCAGCCAGGCCTTCAGTACGGCGACCGAGGCGGGTTCGTCCAGGAACGGCACATGGCCGCGGTCTGGCACGTCGGCAAAGATCATGTCGGGGCGGCGGGCGCGCATCTCGGCGGCAACCTCGGGCGACAACAAATCGGAATTCGCCCCGCGGATCAGCGCCAGCGGCAGGTTGGCGCAGGCCTCGAACAGCGGCCAGAGGTCGGTTTCCGGCCCGGCAACCGCCGCGTGAAAGGCCTCGCGCAGGGCCGGATCATACCTGATCTGCAACCCCTTGGGCGTCTCGTCATAGAAATGCTCCACCTCTTCGGCCCAGCGGGCATCGGGCACATTGGCGAACCCCGCCATGGCTTTCGGCATTCTCAACGCCATCTCGCGCAGGGTCCGCGCCGCCGGGTTGCGGCCGACGTAATCCTTGATCCGCTCCAGCCCCGGCCGGTGAATCACCGGGCCCACATCGTTCAGGCACAGGCCCGTCAGCCGGTCCTTGGCCACCGCTGACAGGAACATCCCGATCAGCCCCCCGCGTGAGGTGCCCAGCACCGCCGCCCGCGCCAGCCCCAGATGATTCAGCAGCGCCAGCGCGTCCTGCGCCTCCATCGGCACGGTGTAGGTGGCGGCGCCGGTCCACTCACTGGCCCCGCGACCCCGGTAATCCATCCGGATCACCCTGCACCCCGCCAAGGCGGGCAACGCATAGTCGAAATCGGCCATGGTCCGGGTCAGCCCGGCCAGACACAACACCGGCAGCCCCTCGCCCTGATCGCGGTAGGCCAGCCTCGCGCCGTCACCGGCGAAAAAGACCTGATCCGTCATGCCAGCGCCTCCAGCTGCGTCAGGTCGGGAATGATCCGCGCCGGCCCGTGCGGCAGCCGGTCCATCGGCGCCCCCGCCCGGTTCACCCAGGCGGTGGTAAAGCCGAACCGCGCCGCCCCCGCCACATCCCAGCCATTGGCCGAGACAAAGACCACCCGGCCCGGCGGCACCCCGCATTCCGCCTCGACCAGGGCATAGACGCGGGCATCCGGCTTGTAGACCCCCGCCGCCTCGACCGAGATCACCGCCTCGAATTCCCCCGCGAGGCCTGCACTTTCCACCGCCTCCGCCAGCATGGCGGGCGATCCGTTCGACAGGATCGCCAGCCGCAAACCCCGCGCGCGCAGGGCCTTCAGCGCTGCGGGCACCTCGGGAAAACAGGGCAGGCGGTGAAACGCGGCCAGCAGCGCCTCGCGCAACGCATTGTCGCGCAAGCCGCGCGCCTCCAGCACCCAGTCCAGCGCATCCGCCGTCACTTGCGTGAAATCGGCATGCGCGCCCATGATCGTGCGCAGCCAGCTGTATTCCAGCTGCTTGCGGCGCCAGTCTTCGGCCAGGGCCGGCCACAGCAGCGCCACCCTGCCATCCCCCGAGGCCACCGCCCGTGCAGCCCCGGCCATATCAAAAAGCGTGCCATAGGCGTCGAAGACGAACAGGTCCTTCGGCATCGGCAGGCATCCCCCGGTTGAACTTGCGCCGAAAGTGGCACGGGCCGCGCGGCAAAGGCAACGACAGAAAA
>JBATAV010000787.1:0-2344 GCA_049662025.1 Paracoccaceae bacterium
GGCCCAACCCGTTGCGGCTGTTGCGGCTGAACCGGCTGATCCCGCGCTGGCAGGTGCTGCGCCTGATCTGGACCTGGCCCGGCAAGCTGCCCTTCGCGCCGCTGCGTCTGCTGGCCTGGGTCGTGAACCTGCCGATTGCGCTGGCCGGTCTGGCGCTGGCGCTGGTGTTCCGCATCCTGCGCGCGCCAACGCATTTCATCAATTCCTACTACTTCACGCTGGTTGGGGCGCTGGTGGTGGTGTTCTTCTCGGTCCAGGCAATGATGAAAGTGCCCGGCGCCTTCATGCCGCCCGAGGATGTCAGCCGGATCTCGATCTCGGTCGAGCTGCCGCCGGGATCGACGCTGGCCGAAACCGATCGCACCACCCAGGAAATGGTGGCGCGCATCAAGGACGTGCCCTGGATCGACAACATCTTCGTGCTGGGCGGGTCGTCGCCCACCGGCGATCTGGACATTCGCCGCGCCGCGATCACGGTGACGCTGGTCAAGCTGGACCATTCGCTGGAGCTGAAACTGTCGCAGCTGGGCCGCAAGCTGCCGCTGATCGGCAACCTCGTCCCCGTGGTGGAAAACCACGGCCGCACCGTGCCGCAGAACGAGATCGAGGCGGAAATCTTCCGCCGCATCGCCGATGTGCCGGATGTGCGCGCCTTCAAGCTGAACGACCGCGGCGAACGCGACATCTCCTATTCGATCCTTGCGGCCAATGAAGACGACCTGAACGGCGCGGTAAAGGCGCTGGAAGAGGCGCTGCGCGGCGACCCGTTGCTGGCCAACGTGGCCTCGGAAGGCGCCCTGCCCCGGCCGGAAATCCAGATCACCCCGCGCGCCGATGAGGCGGCACGGCTGGGCATCACCACGCAGGCGATCGCCTCCGTCGTGCGGGTGGCCACCATCGGCGATGTCGATGCGGCACTGGCAAAACTGTCGATCGACAACCGGCTGGTGCCGGTCAGGGTGCGGCTGGACAATGCCTCGCGCGAGGATCTGACGCGGATCGCCGCCCTCAAGATCACCACCGCGACCGGCACCCAGGTGCCGTTGTCGGCGGTGGCCGAGATCACGCTGGCCGAGGGGCCGTCGACGGTGAAACGGCTGAACAAGGAACGCCGCGCCACCATCGGCGCCAACCTGCCGGTCGGCGTGGCGCTGGGCGAGGCCTCGGCGCGGTTCAAGGAAATCGCCGATGCCACCAAGCTGCCACCGACCGCCCGTTTCGCGGAATCGGGCGATGCCGAGATTCAGGCGGAACTTTTTGCCTCGTTCGGCCATGCGATGATCCTGGGCATGATGCTGATGCTGACGGTGCTGATCTTGCTGTTCGGCTCGGTCATCCAGCCCTTCACCATCCTGTTCTCGCTGCCGCTGGCGATCGGCGGCGTCGCGGCGGCGCTGCTTCTGACCGGCGCCTCGCTGTCGATGCCGGTGCTGATTGGCCTGTTGATGCTGATGGGGGTGGTGTCGAAGAACGCCATCCTGCTGATCGACTTCGCCATCGAGATGCGCCGGCGCGGGTTCGAGCGGATCCAGGCGGTGATCGAGGCCGGCCACAAGCGGGCGCAGCCGGTGGTGATGACCTCGATCGCGATGTCGGCGGGGATGCTGCCTTCGGCCCTTGGCGTAGGCGAAGGCGGCGCCTTCCGCGCGCCGATGGCCACGGCGGTGATCGGCGGCATCATCGTCTCGACCGCGCTGTCGCTGGTCGTGGTGCCGTCGTTCTATCTGATCATGGACGATCTCTCGCGCGGGCTGGCCTGGTTCTTTACGCGCTTCATCGGCAACAAGGAGGACGAACCGGAAGAGCCCGCCGCACATGAACTGGCCCAGCGGATCGACCGCAGCGGCGATGCGATTGCCCTTCTGGGGGCCCGCGTCAGTGCGCTGGAAGAGACCAAGCCGCGTGGGCCGACCCGGCCCACCAAGCTGCATGTCGCCGAATAGGCGTCAGCCGTCGCCGGGTGCGGGCAGAAGCGACAGCGCATCAAGCAGCGCGATCAGCGCGGCCACCCGCTCGGGGCCGAATTCGGCGTCGATCCGGGCATAGGCTTCGACGGAATGTGGCGTGACGGCGGCAATCAACCGACGCCCCTCGTCGGTGATCGACAGGATCACCCGCCGCCCGTCGCCCTTGTCCTTGCCGCGCCGGATCAGGCCGCGCGCCGCCAGCGCGCGGATCATCCGCGTCAGCGACGGCGCCAGGATATTGGCCCGTGCGGCCAGTTCGGTGGCATCCAGACTGTCATGCTCGGCCAGCACCCGGATCACCCGCCATTGCTGCTCGTTGATGTCATGGGCATCGAGAATCGGCCGGAACCGCGCCATCACCGCCTCCCGCGCACGCA
>JBATAV010000788.1:0-5566 GCA_049662025.1 Paracoccaceae bacterium
GCGACCCCAGGTTCGAGGTGTTCTGCCCACCGTGCCACAGTTCCACCCCCGCCAGCGCGCCATGGGCGTGAACGGCATCGGCCATTCCGGCCAGATTGCGGGTGTCGGTATCATCCCACAGGCTGGCGTAGGGATAACCGTCATCGTCGGATGACGGATGGACCGAGCAATACTCGGTGTTGACCACGCCCCAGCCGCCCTCGGCCTTGATGGCGCGCATGGCGTTCAGCACATTCGGGCGGGCGTAGCCCATGCCGGTGCAATGCGGCACCTGATAGAACCGGTTCGGCGCGGTCACCGGGCCGATCTGCAGCGGCTGGAACAGGATGTCGAAACGGGGGTCACGCGTGGGGTTCATTGCGCCTCTCCTGCAGAATAGCGGTGGTGGATTTCCGACAGCGCCACGCGCAGGTCGGCGGCAAGAGGCGGGCAGGGTTCGGCGCGCAGCCGCTCACGCAGATCGGCGTCGATCCGGGCGAACAGGCTTTGTGCCGGCACATCGTTGGTGCTGAGCGGTGCCCTGGCGCCGAAATAGGCGCTGGTCCAGTTCGCCTCGCGGCAATGGGCGGCGGTATGGGTATGGCCCAGAAAATGCCCGAACGGCCCGACATCGGCCATGACGTGATAGGCCAGCCCTTCGCGATCAAACGCCGCCCCCTGCCAAAGCTGGCGCAGCATTCCGGCCAGATCGTGGCACAGCAGCAGCGCGTGCAGCGAGAAGGTGATCCCCTGATCAATCGACCCCAGATAGTCGCAGGTCGCGGGCCGGGTGAAGAACTGTTGCGTCATCAGGGTCGAGATTTCCCAGACCGCATCCTGATCGAACCGGGGCGATTTGGCGTCACCTCCGATCCCGGTGAAGGACGGCAGGCCGAGATGGCGGCGGCACTGGCAGATCATCTGTTCGCCCAGCATCAACTGGGTGTTGCTGCCGATTCCGCCGGTTGCGGCCTCCATGAAATAGCCGTTGGAACTGCCGATGCAGAAGGCGCCGGGCCGGGCCAGTTGGCCCAGCACGAGGGCGGCGAAATCGGTGGCCAGACATTGCGCGATGCAGCCCGCCACGGTAATCGGCGATGACGCACCGCCAATTGCCAGCGTCCCGACACTCAGCGGCACTCCTGCCCGCACACCAACCAGAATCTGTTCGATATGCGAGGTGGCAAAGTTGACCGGAAGCGGCGTGACAAGGTGCAGGAAGTAGGGCTTGGCGGCCAGTTCCGCCCGCCCGCCGCGCAACAGGGCGGCCATTTCAATCGCCGCCTCCAGCGCCACGGTCTGCTCGCACAGGTATTCCAGCGGCTTGGTGGTGTTCTCGATCAGGCACAGGAATTCGCCGATTTCCCCGGAAAGGTTGGAGTTGGGCACATCCTTGCAGGCCACGCAGACGGCGTCGATGTTGGGCAGGCCGTCAGAGATGCGGGCGATGGTGGCCAGATCGTCCCAGGTGCTGTCGCGCAGGGCGCCGGTTTCCAGATCGGGCACCTTGATACAGGTCATGCCGGGCATGAACCAGGTATGCCGGGCATCGATGTCGATCGCAGTGCTGCCGTCGCGGCCCCAGAGTCTGGTGGATCTTGCACAGCTGTCCAGTGCTGCATCAACGACCTGAGGCGGGATGTGGACCACACCATCACCCCGGACGCGGCAACCGGCTGCGGCAAACAGGGTGTCGGCTTCGGTGCCCGGCTCAAAGCGGATGCCGATCTCATGCAGATAGGTCTTGGCGGTGCCGATCAGCGCCTCGATCTGCGCCGGATCGAACGGGTCATAGGGGCGCGTCGCGGTGGCGTTGAGGCCGATATCAAGTGGCCGATCATCAATCACCGCCCGTTTGTGCAAGGTCGAGCGTCGCATGATGAGCCCCTCGTGTGTTTCGACTGATTGACTGTTCAGTCAATATATACAAAACCCGAGTTGCCGCGCAACGATATTGCGCAATTCGACGCAGCCCTTGTGGCAACGGCACCGAATGTCTGGGCGCGCTCTGGTTGATGAGCCTTGTTGATGCCCACGAAAAGCCGAAGGATTGGCGTAGACCGGGTTTGTCATGCAAGTCGGGTGATTGCGGACCCTCCTTTCCCTGGGGAGAACCGTGCTGTGCGCCGCGTGGGCGGCGTTCCAAGGGGGTGAAGCGGTTCAGGATGGCGACCCTGATCTGAAACTCGGCAAGCGGGCGGTCGAAGGCGAATGGCTTTGAAGGCCCGTGCTTTTGGCCAGCCACGCGCCGTCGCCCACGGCCATGATCCTTGCGCTGTCGATCAGCCGATACTGGGCCAGCAGATACTGGGCGCCCGCGCTGGAGCAATCGCTGCGCCAGACCGGGACACAAGGCTTGTGCCGGTCATGTCGGCATCTGCAACGTGGCGTTCCAGATGCCTTGGGACGATCGCAAGACCCGAAATGATCGGAGCATCCATCACACTGACCGGACGTATTGCGAAGGCAGTCCATGCCACTGAACACGAAGGCACGGGTCTTGATCGGTCGGCTATTGTGTTCGAGAGCGTCGCCAGCAATGGAGGCCCCTGAACTCAAGCAACTCTAGCCATTCGCAGTGCCGGAACGTCGAGACGGGCCTGACAACGCCGGCACGAGAAAGATGGCGGCAGTGGGTCGGTGCCTGGACATCCCTCCGGGTATCCGACGGGCCGGCCAGCGCAGGGTGCCTGTCGTTGCCTCCGGCAACCTGAAAACCGACAGCAGGGACTTTCGCCGAGAATCGGCTATACTCCCTGGCGCACAGCCCCTGTCCGACGCGAGGCGCCAAGTGAGACTTTTGCTGGCCGTTCTTTGCTTCTGGGTCAGCGCGACCGCAGCGCTTGCCGAACGGCGCGTTGCACTGGTTATCGGCAATTCCGCCTATCATTCAGCGCCGCAACTGAAGAACCCGGTCGGCGATGCGCGGGCGGTGGAATCGGCGCTGGGGCGGCTGGGGTTCGAGGTCCTGCTTGGCACTGATCTGGACATCGACGCCATGCGCAGCCTGCTGCGCGCGTTCGGCCTTGCCGCAGAAGGCGCGGATCTGGCGGTTTTCTTCTATGCCGGCCATGGCCTGCAAGTGGCGGGCCACAATTATCTGATCCCCGTCGACGCCGTGCTGGAACGCGAAAGCGATCTGGATTTCGCGGCGATCGACCTGCAACTGGTCCTGAAACAGCTGGAACTGGCCAGCGGCAACAGCGTGATCCTGCTGGATGCCTGCCGCGACAACCCGTTCGAGACCCGGCTCAGTCGGGCGATGGGCGCGGCGCGGTCGACCGCAGCGCTGGGGCGCGGCCTGGCGCCGGTCGAGACTCTGGGCGGCGCCCTGATCGGCTTTGCCACCGACCCGGGCGAGGTGGCCTATGACGGCGATGGTGCCAACAGCCCCTTCACCGAAGCACTGCTGACCCATATCGAGACGCCGGGGCTGGAGATCAACGCGCTGATGACCCGCGTCCGGGCCGACGTGGTCAGCCGAACCGGGCGGCTGCAGCGGCCATGGTCGACCTCGTCGCTGCTGGACGAGGTCTATCTTGCCCCCGCCGTGGCGGCGCCTGTGGCGCAGGGGATCGATCCGGTTCTGGCCGATGTGGATCGGTGGAAGGCCGCAGATCAGAACGGCAGCCGCGCGGCCGTGCTGGGCTATCTGCAAGAGTTTCCAGACGGGCTTTTTTCCGACATGGCGCGGGACCGGCTGGCGGAAATGGACGTGGCACCGGTGGCCGAAGAGACGGCGGTGGCGCTGAAGGCCCCGGAACCGGCCCCGGACCTGGTCGCCGATCCGGCTTCGGACGCGCCTCCCCGAAGCGAAGCCCCGACGCCAGCGCAAGGCGATTCCGATTGCAGCCGATGCCCGGCCTTCGTGTCGCTTCCGGGGGGCACCTTCCGGATGGGCTCTTCCACCGGCAAGGCGACCGCAGCCGAAGGACCGGTGACCATGATCGACCTGCCGCCCTTTGCGATGTCGGTGGGGGAGATCACCGTCGCCGAATACCGCCATTTCGTCGAGAACTCCGGCTATCGGCCCGCCGGGGGGTGCTATGTCTGGACCTCGGCGGGAAAGATGCGCTTTCAGGGCGAGGCGGGATGGGCGGCGCCGGGGTTCGCGGTCTCGGACGACATGCCTGCGGCCTGCGTGAACTGGCAGGACGCCGAGGCCTATGCCCAATGGCTTGGCAAGACGACGGGGCAGAAGGTGCGCCTGCCCTCGGAGGCCGAACTTGAATACGCGATCCGCGCCGGTCGCACCGATGACTATCCCTTTGACGACACCGCAGCGGGCGCCTGCGCGGCGGTCAATGCCGCCGATGCCTCGTCACGCTTTGCCTGGCGCAACAAGGCCTGCGACGACGGCTACCCCGAACTGGCCCCGGCCGGGCATTTCCCGCCGAACGCCTACGGGCTGCTGGCCGTGACGGGAAACCTTGTCTTATGACTTCCCTCGGCTCCTTTGCGATAAAGGAGCCGCTGCCTGGCACGGCATATATGCCGGGCAGCGGCGGGGGTCGGATCGAGGGAAACCAGGTGCTTCACCACCGAGGCGTAGTGTGATCGCCCCCGTCTTTTCATCTGTCCTGAACGGATACCCGGGTTCTGGGCCCGGATGACAAGCAGAGGAAGAGGAAAAGACAATGGATGATACCATCGGCGTCGACATCTCGAAACCCACTCTCGACGCCTTTCGCCTGCGCACGCGCGAGCATCGGCAATTTCCGAACGACCGCGCAGGATGCGCTGCGCTGATCCGCTGGATCGGCGCGCAAGCGGTGCGTGTCGTCTTCGAGCCAACCGGCCCCTATCACCGGCTCTTCGAAGCATCGCTGGTCGCGGCAGGCATCGAGGCGGTCAAGGTCAATCCCCGGTCCTCGCGCCGTTTCGCAGAGGCGACCGGAGAACTGGCCAAGACCGACCGGATCGACGCAGCCATCCTGGCGCGGATGGGCGCTGTTCTCGATCTCGAAGGCCGACCGGCCAAGACTGAAACCCTGCATGATCTCAGAGAGTTGGGCGTCGCCCGGCAAGCTCTGGTCAAGGATCGCATCGCTGCGACCAACCGCGAACAGATCGCCGTGAACCCCGTGATCAAGCGTCAGCTGCGGGCCCGCCTGAAGCAGATCGGCATTCAGTTGAAGGAAATCGACGCCGCGATCGCGACCCTTGTCGACACCGACCCCGGCCTGGCCCGCCGCCGGGAGGTTCTTGCCTCCATTCCCGGCATCGGAACAGTGACGGCCATGGCGATCCTGATCGAGATGCCAGAGCTCGGAACCCTCGATAACAAGCAGGCAGCCAGTCTCGCCGGTCTTGCGCCGATGACGCGCCAGTCCGGCACCTGGTCAGGGCGGGCTCGCATTCGTGGTGGTCGACGCAGCCTGCGCACGGCGCTCTACATGCCAGCCCTCGTGGCGCTGCGCTTCAATCCGGACCTGAAGCAGAAGTATCAGGCTCTGAAGGACGCCGGAAAACCATCTAAGGTCGCCATCACCGCTATCATGCGCAAGCTGCTGATCCTCGCGAACGCCCTGCTGCGCGATGACCGGAAGTGGAACGCAAAAGCCGCTTGATCAACACGGATACTATG
>JBATAV010000789.1:0-2266 GCA_049662025.1 Paracoccaceae bacterium
GAATGGCTTCGACCATCCTTTCCTGCTCGGCCATCGGCGGGGCAGCGAACAGGCTTTGCTCTTCGGTGACTTCCGGTTCGCTCACGGCTGCCTCCGCCGGATCTGGATCGGGGCAAAGGTTTCGCCCTGGCGAATTGCCACCTGCCCCGCCTTGGCCATCTCCAGCACTGCCGCGAAATGCGCCGCGGTGGCCGAGCGCCGCGCCATCGGCGTGACATCCCAGCCTTCGGGCAGGAAGGTGGTCAGATCGGCCCAGTCCCCGGCATAGCCGATCAACCCGCGCATCCGCTCCAGCGCCTGTTCCATGGTGAAGACATGCTCGCGGTCCATCACGAAGGGTCGGAATTCGTCTTTGGTCCGGATGCGGGCATAGGCGCGCATCAGATCCAGAAGGGTCGAGTCGTAGCTGATCTTGCGGTGCAGGCTGACGCCTTCGGGCAAGCCGCGGGGAAAGAAATCACGGCCCCGCTGGTCGCGTGCCATCAGCCGCGCCGCCACGTCGCGCATCGCCTGCAGGCGTTCCAGCTGGAAGGCCAGGTGCATGGCCAGATCTTCGGCTGACGGGCCATCGTCGCCGGGTTCCGGCGGCAGCAGCAGGCGCGACTTCAGGAAGGCCAGCCAGGCCGCCATCACCAGATAATCCGCCGCCAGTTCAATCCGCAGGCTTTGCGCTTCCGAGACGAAGGCCAGATACTGCTCGGCCAGTTGCAGGACCGAGACGCGGCGCAGATCCACCTTCTGGGTGCGGCTGAGGGTCAACAGCAGGTCCAGCGGCCCTTCAAAGCCATCGACATCGACGATCAGCGATTCCGCCGCCAGCCGTTCGGACGGCGATTGCCGCTCGGCCTCGGCCCAGTCATCTGCGATTTCGTCAGGCATGAAGCGGCCCTGCGTGAAGGGCTGCAAGGTCGGCCTCCAGGCTTGCGATGTCAACCGCATCCGGCACTTGGCGCGTGGCAAGCGCGGCCGCGGCGCGTTTGCGTGTATCGGGGCGCATGGCGCCCGCCGCCGCCGCTACTTCGACCATCTGCGCCAGATCGCCCTTGCAATGCAGCGCTATATCGCAGCCGGCCGCCAATGACGCCGCAGTGCGGCTGGCCAGGGTGCCGTGCAGCGCCTCCATGTTCAGATCATCGGTCATCAGCAGGCCGAGGAAGCCGATGTCATCGCGGATCGCCTTGATCATCGTTGGCGATTGCGTGGCCGGGCGGTCGTCGAAATCTGAGAATACGATATGGGCGGTCATCGCCATCGGCAGATCGGCCAGCGTGCGAAACGGCACGAAATCCACCGCTTGCAGCTCCTCGCGGCCCGCCTGAACGGTGGGCAGGTCAAGATGGGTGTCCATCAGCGACAGTCCATGCCCCGGCATATGCTTGACCACCGGCAGAACACCGCCCGCCAGATAGCCACCGGCCACCGCTCGCGCTATGGCGGAAACCACATCAGGATCAATTCCATAGCAGCGGTTCTTCAGAAACGGATGAGTGCCTTCGCGCGCCACATCGGCGACCGGAGCGCAGTTGGAGTCAATCCCCACCGCGCGCAGTTCCGCCGCGATGATCCGCGCCCGCAGGCCCATCGCCCGCGCCGCATTCTCCACAAGGTCAAACCCGGCGACAGTCTCAAACGGCGGCTGCCATTCGCGCCAGTAGGGTGCCCGCAGCCGCTGTACCCGCCCGCCTTCCTGATCGACCAGAACCGGCGCCTCGCGCCCCACCGCAGCGCGCAGATCGCCGGTCAGGCGGCGCAGCTGATCGGGGTCTTGCACATTGCGCGCGAACAGGATGAACCCGAAGGGGTCAGCCTCGCGGAAAAAGGCGCGTTCGTCCGCCAGCAGCACCGGCCCGGCGCAGCCGAAGATCGCCGCACCCGTGCCGATGGTCATCTTTGCGCCACCGGGATGCAATTGGCGCTTTCCGCCACCAACGCCGAGCAGAACCGCCGCGCGTCATCCTCGCCTTCAAACCCCAGCGCGCGCAGGCGATAGAAGGTGCGACCGCCGCTTTCGGCTGCCTGGATCACCATCGACTTGTCCGCCATCAGGTCGCCGAACCGCCCCGCCAGGCGCACCCATTCGGCGCGCGCTTCCTTGTCGCTGTCAAAGGCGCCAAACTGCACCAGCCTTGTGCCGGGTTCCAGCGTGGCCGGGTCCACCTCGACCGGAGCGGTCGGAGTGGTTGCCGCCACAGCCACCGGCGCGCGGTCAGGCCGCGGCATCGGGCGCAGCGAGCGGGTGATCGCACCGGCGGGGGCCGGCAGGCCC
>JBATAV010000790.1:0-1952 GCA_049662025.1 Paracoccaceae bacterium
TCTTGATACAGTCGGACGTGACTTCGGGCGCCAGCGTGTCGAGCATGTCGTTGCTTGCATCATAAATGTCGGCGACCTTTGCGGTTCCATACTCTCCCGACGCTTTGAGCTTGTCGGCTGCGGTGTCCAGCGCCTTTCCCGAAAGACCAGCCAGTCCGGGTTTGCCAAGCGGTTTCAGGCTGTCCTTTTCGCCCTGGTGAATCTTGGTATGGGCCTCGGGTGTCAGGCAGATCGCCATGCCACTGTTCAATGTGGGGGCATTTGCAATACGTTTTGTCGCGTCTCCGGCCTGATCACGGGTTCCGGTGCGGAAGCATTTGTCGGGCGTGATGTGGTGCGCTTCGCCGCCTCGCTTGCTGCATTCCTTGACGATCTTGTTGTATTCGCCGACGAGGCAGTCTGCGGTCGCAGAAATAACTCCAACGGCGGGTGTGCCCACGATCCCCATCGGCGGGGTGTCGCCGGTGTTCGAGGCGTGGTTCGAGGTGGCCATGTCGCCGAAACGGGCGACGCCCTTGCCTTGCACCTTGACGTCCATCGACCAGGCCTGGGCATAGACCTTGCCGGTGTTCTTCGAGGTTATGATGCCCTTTTTCGGGGCGCATCCGGCCTCGTCTCCGGTGCATTTCGAATAGTGGCTGGAGTTTTCCTGGCTGATCGGCTTGTCGCCGATCATCACCGTCGTGCTGCCCGAGGTCAGGTCGGAATCCAGGCCGAAGTCGGGGTAGGGCAGCGGCACGCCGGGGGGCGTGGCAGGAGTTTGCGGCGGGGTGAAGCAGACATCGGGGAAGGCCGCGATGACCTTGCAGCCCTGTGCCTCGGCCGAGATTTCCAGGCCATTTGCAAATACCGTCATGATCGCACCACCACAGCTGCGCCACAGGCGCCATCGTCGCCTGTGGCTTCAAGCAAGGT
Organism: Paracoccaceae bacterium; assembly: GCA_049662025.1. Taxonomy (GTDB): domain Bacteria; phylum Pseudomonadota; class Alphaproteobacteria; order Rhodobacterales; family Rhodobacteraceae; genus Pseudogemmobacter. The sequence goes on from JBATAV010000790.1 coordinate 916, forward strand.
TGGGCCGGGCGGCGCATAGCCGCGCTGAAACGCGGCCATCGCCCAGGCCAGCATCACCGGCACTGCCGCGGCGCCGATGTTTCCCAGGCTGGCGGCGATGGTCCAGATCGGGTGGACGGGAGAGCGTTCGCGTTGCACCCGCAGCATGGCCAGCGCGGTCTGCTTGAACCAGTAGCTTTCGCCGATCAGGTCGCCCAGCTTCAGGGTGATGTCGGAATGGCGGCAACCGGTTTCGTCCATCGCCAGTTGGTAGGCCCGCGTCATGCCGTCGCCGCGCAGGGGCAGGTCGAGGCCGTCCTTGTCGGCGGCGTTGTAGATATGTGCAAGTTCGCGCGCGAGGCCAAGGCCGGTCAGGCGCAGGGGGCCGGGGGCAGCGGTGCACAGGACGGCGGCGGCGGCCTCGCCGGGGATGAAGCCGTTGGCGTTGCCGGGGCAAAGGATGCGGTTTTCGCCCAGATAATGCGCGATGGTTTGCGCGGTCAGATAGCTGTCGAGGCCAAGGATGATCACCGGGTCTTCGCCGGCGGCGATCAGGCGGCGGGCGCGGTCCAGCGCCACAAAGCCCGAGGGGCGGCCATGGGCGATGATCTGCAGGCGCGGCGGGGCGATCTGCAGGATTTCAGCCAGAAGCCGGACGAAGGCGGCGGGGTCGGGGATCGGGTGACCGGGGCGGCGGTCCTCGGCCAGGCACAGAAGGATCGGCACGCCGTCCAGCGCGGTGGCGGTCTGGTGACGCAGGTCGGAAAGCGCACCTGCGGCCAGGTGAGCCATGCGTTTCACGCCGATCCAGTTGCGCGGCAGGGGCACGGCAGCGCCGACCAGCCATTCGCCGTCGGGCCCCATGAAGCGGGTTTCGGCAAAGCCGTCCAGCCGCGCGCGCAGCGCCGCACAGGACGAGGCTGCATCAAGCCCGACGCAGGTGACCATTCCGGCAGCCTGAATATGCACGGGAGCGGTCATGCGGCGGCCTTTGCGCTGCGGACCACCGGGTCGAGGGCCAGGTAGGGTTTGCCCTTGGCGCGGGCGCGGGCCAGGCC
>JBATAV010000791.1:0-2525 GCA_049662025.1 Paracoccaceae bacterium
GCGTGAACCTGTGGGCCCAGGCCTGGCCCGTGCCCAGGCGATCCTCTCGATCGGCAGTTCCGAGGCGCAATCCGCCTTCCGTGCAACATGGGGCAAGGCAATTCACCTGCCCCACCTCACCGGCCATCTGGCGCCCTTGCAAATGGGTATGGAATGGCAAGGCGAGCGCGTTGTCGCCTTTGCCGGCATCGGCCACCCCGAGAAATTCTTTGCCACCCTGAAGGCCGAAGGTGCCCAGCTTCTGCGCTCCGTCGCGCTGGACGATCACCAGCCCTTCTCCGACGCCCTTCTGCGGCGGCTGGAGCATGACGCCCGCAGTCTCGGCGCCCAACTCGTCACCACCGAAAAAGACGCCGCCCGACTGCCGCCCGCGTTCCGGCCGAAGGTGCTGGCGCTGGTCGTCCGTCTGCAGATCGACGACTGGTCGCCGCTTGATGCCCAACTTGCCGGGCTCGGTCTCTGACGCCATCCTCGCAGGTGCCGCCCTCAGGCGCGCCTGCCCACCACAGACACACCCAGAACCTCCAGCACCTTGGCTTCGATCTGCGCCGCATCCATCCCGGCCACACGATACATCGCCTCGGGGCTGGCCTGATCGATGAACGTATCGGGCAGCACCATGCTGCGGAACTTCAGGCCACGGTCGAACACCGCTTCATCCGCCAGCAACTGCGCGACATGGCTGCCAAAGCCGCCCACCGCGCCCTCCTCGATGGTGATCACCGCCTCATGATCACGCGCCAACCGCAAGATCAGATCGCGGTCCAGCGGCTTGGCAAATCGTGCATCCGCCACCGTCGGCGCCAAACCCCGCGCGGCCAGCGCCTCGGCGGCTTTCAGCACCTCGGCCAGCCGCGTGCCAAAGGACAGCAACGCCACGCGGGCACCCTCACGCACCATCCGGCCGCGTCCAATCTCCAGCGGCACACCGCGCGCGGGCATCTCGACGCCCACGCCTTCGCCACGCGGAAACCGAAACGCAATCGGCCCCTGATCCCAGGTCGCCGCCGTCGCCACCATATGCCGCAACTCGGCCTCATCCGCCGCCGCCATCACCACCATCCCGGGCAGGTTGGCAAGAAACCCCACGTCAAAAGCCCCGGCATGGGTCGCGCCATCCGCCCCCACCAGCCCCGCCCGGTCGATGGCAAAACGCACCGGCAGCCGCTGGATCGCCACATCATGAACCACCTGATCATAGCCGCGCTGCAAAAAGGTGGAGTAAAGCGCGCAGAACGGTTTCATCCCGCCCGCCGCCATTCCGGCGCAAAACGTCACCGCATGCTGCTCGGCAATGCCCACATCAAATGTCCGTCGCGGAAACCGCGCGCCGAACAGGTCCAGCCCGGTGCCATCCGGCATCGCGGCGGTAACAGCGACGATCTTGTCATCCAGCTCGGCCTCTTGAATCAAGCTCTCGGCAAAGACGCGCGTATAGCTCGGCGCGTTCGACGGCGCCTTCTTCTGCTCTCCCGTCACCACATCGAACTTGGCCCGCGCATGGCCCCGGTCGGCCGCCATCTCGGCGGGGGCATAGCCCTTGCCCTTCTTGGTCAGCACATGAATCAGCATCGGCCCGGTGGCCCGCGCCTTCACCGTGCGCAGTACCGGCAGCAGCGTATCCAGATCATGCCCGTCGATCGGCCCGACATAGGAAAACCCCAGCGCCTCGAACAGGGTGCCACCCACCGCCATGCCCTTCAGCATGTCCTTGGCGCGCCTGGCGCCTTCCTGCAACGGCCCCGGCAGAAGGCTGACAAAGCCCTTCGCCGCCTGCTTCAGGTCCTGCATCGGCGCTTCGGTGTAAAGCCGGCTCAGATGCGCCGACAGCGCCCCAACCGGCGGCGCGATACTCATCTCGTTGTCGTTCAGGATGACGAAGAGCCGCTTTTTCAGATGCCCCGCATTGTTCATCGCCTCGAACGCCATGCCCGCCGACATCGCGCCATCACCAATCACCGCAATCGCATCACCCGGATCGCCGCCCAGATCGGCGGCCATCGCAAAGCCCAGCGCCGCGCTGATCGAGGTGGACGAATGCGCCGCCCCGAACGGGTCATAAGGGCTCTCGCTGCGCTTGGTGAACCCGCTCAGCCCGCCTTCGGTCCGCAAGCTGCGAATCCGGTCGCGCCGCCCGGTCAGTATCTTGTGCGGATAGCACTGGTGCCCGACATCCCAGATCAGCTTGTCGCGCGGGGTGTCGAAAACGGCATGCAAAGCCACCGTCAGCTCCACCACCCCCAGACCCGCGCCCAGATGCCCGCCCGTCACGCTGACGGCAGAAATCGTCTCGGCCCGCAGCTCGTCGGCCAGCTGATGCAATTCCTGATCATCAAGCGCCTTCAGGTCCGAAGGCAGCTTCACGCGGTCCAGCAGCGGGGTATTGGGTCGGTCGGCCATCCGGCCCTCCTGTCTAACTGTCGCGCGCAATAGCGAACCGCGCCGCCGCGATCAAGTTCCCTGCCGCCGCGCCATAAGGCGCCAGCGCCGCCGCCGCCTCTTCCACCAGAGCCGCAGCCCGCGCC
>JBATAV010000792.1:0-2698 GCA_049662025.1 Paracoccaceae bacterium
AGACCGCGAGCGCCCGCGCCAGGGCCACCCGCTGCTGCTGGCCACCCGACAGCTGCGCCACCTTGCGGCCCGCCAGCTCTTCCAGCTTGACCAGCCCCAGCATCCGCTCGGTCGTGGCCTTTACCTCGGCTTTCGGCTTGCCCAGCATCTGCAAGCCGAAAGCCACGTTCTGCGCCACCGTCAGATGCGGGAAAAGCGCATAACTTTGAAACACCGTGTTCACCGGCCGCTTGTTCGGCGGCAGGGTGGTGATGTCGACATCGTCCAGAAGGATCGTGCCCTCGGTCGGCATCTCGAACCCCGCAATCAGCCGCAGCAGCGTGGTCTTGCCGCAGCCCGAGGGGCCGAGCAGCGTGAAAAACTCGCCGCGCCGGATATCCACCGACACGTCGTTCAGCGCGCGCACCGCCGATGCGCCCTGGCCAAAGGCCTTCACCACGTTACGGGCAGAGATCGTCACCTCTTCGGCCACGGTCGCACCCCCCCTGTTTTGTTTGTTCTTTTGATCATATTGCGCGGTCCCTTGCGGCAAAAGCAAGCCATTCCTTGAAATCAGCCCGCCATGGCTGCGCGTTTCGCGGCCCAGGGGGCGGCCCGCTCAACTTCTGCGCAAAGGGCGATCAATGCCTCATCCTGGCCAAATGCGGCGGCCAGATGGATGCCGATCGGCAGCCCTTCGGACGACCAGCCCAGCGGCAGGCTGGCGGCGGGCTGGCCGCTGGCGTTGAACACCGCGCAGAATGGCGAATAGGCGAAAATCCCTTTTGGGCCAGTGCGATAGGCGACATAGTCTTCGGTCGCATGGCTGAACCGGCCCACCTTGGCGGGCGGCTCGGCCAGCGTGGCCGACAACAGGATATCGGGCCCGTCCTCGAACACCCCCGCCATCTGCCGCCCGAACGCATGTATCTCTCCCACCGCCTGCAGATAACGTGTCGGGTGCAGGGTTTCGGCATGCGCGACAGCCCCCCGCCCCACGCCCTCGACCAGATCGCCGGTCAGGGGCCGCCCCTTCAGCGCGTGGCGAATCCCCAAGGCGGTGCCCACTGCCACGATATCGGTCCAGGCCCGCATCATCATTGCCACATCCGCCTTCGGCAGCACCGGCTCCACCTGATGGCCCAGGCTTTCCAACAGCTTGCCCGTGGCCCGCACCGCCTCGGCCACCTCGGGGTGAATTGCCTCGCCGGTGAAGGTGGTGTCGCAAATCCCCACCCGCAGCCGCCGCGGGGGCCGCGAGATCGCTGCGGCATGGCCCTTGCCCAGCGGCGGCGCCCAATACGGTGCCCCCAGATCGGCACCCTCGCAGGCATCCAGCATCACCGCCGTATCGCGGACCGACCGCGTCAGGAACCCGTCGATCGCCATCCCCGCCCAGCCCTCGCCGGCAAAAGGCCCGTCCGGCAGCCGCGCCCGCGTCGGCTTGAACCCGAACAACCCGCAGCTTGAGGCCGGTATCCGCACCGACCCGCCGCCATCGGATCCATGGGCAAAGGCCACGATCCCCGCCGCCACCGCAGCGCCAGACCCGCCGGATGAGCCGCCCGAGGTATGCTCCAACCCCCAGGGGTTGCGCGTTGGCCCGCCATAAACCGCCGACTCGGTCGCCGCCCCGATCCCGCCCTCCGGGCTGGTCGTCCGGCCAAAAGTCACCACCCCGGTCGCCCGCATCCGCGTGAAGATACTGGAATCGCCGGAATAAACCGTATTGGCCAACAGCCGCGATCCGTTGTGCGACGGGAAATCCTTCGCCTCTGCCCCCAGATCCTTGATCAGGAACGGCACGCCCCGGAACGGCCCCACCGGCAGGCCATCGGCAATCGCCTTCCTCGCCACGCCTTCCTGCATCAGCACCACGGCGTTGATCGCCGGGTTCCGTGCCTCCACCGCCGCCAGCGCCGCGTCCAGCAACTCCAAGGCCGAAACCTCGCCCGCCGCCACCATCTCGGCCAAAGCCGTCGCATCCCGCGCGCCCAGATCCCCGATCATCCCCGACTCTCCCCGATATTTTCCCCATGCTGACCGGGGCAGGGGGCTGCGGTCCACCCCCCAATCCGCAAATATTCCGTCGCTCCGCTTTCGAATGCGACACCGCACCCGCCGCCCGCGACGCCCCCCCGCATCCCCGCTTGACACCCGCGCCCGCCGGACTATGCAGAAAGGGCCTTCGGTTCCGGGGTCCACACCCCGGATGAAAAGGGAACGCGGTGCAATTCCGCGGCTGCCCCCGCAACTGTAAGCGGCGAGCGCGGATGGACTATGCCACTGGGAAACCGGGAAGGCCCATCCAAGCGACGACCCGCGAAGCCAGGAGACCTGCCAGGGTGATCACCCTTACCGGTGCGCGAGGGGCGCCCCGGCAGGCGGCTTCCGCCAGAGGTGACGCTTCACCCGTCGGCGGAAAGGTCCCCCTTTCCCAAGACTCGAACCATCGAACGGGGCCGCAAAAGGCCCCACCGGGAAAGGATAACCCCATGAAACGCCTTGCCGTTTCGCTTTTCGCCGCAGTGGCCGCCATGCCCGCCCAAGCCCATGCCCAGGACATCGAACTGGCCGAAATCGTCATTTCCGCCCTGCGCACCGCCGCCGACCGGCTGCGCACCGGCGTTTCGATCTCGGTGGTGGATGAGGCCGACCTCGCCGCCGCCCGCGACGCCTCGGTTGCCGAGACGCTGGCCCGCCTGCCCGGCGTCTCGGT
>JBATAV010000793.1:0-2781 GCA_049662025.1 Paracoccaceae bacterium
GGCCACCTGCGGCTGCTCGGGGCTGGGCGTCTCGGCCGGTGCCGGCGCGCTGGACTGCATCGCCTGAAACTCGGCCTCGGACATCAGCGAGACCTGCGCCACCTCGATCACCCGCGGCGTGTCGTGGGAAAACAGGAAATCGCCCACGACCACCCAGAGGATCAGCCCGGCATGACCGATCCCCGAGTAGAGCGTGCCCTTGGAAAGGCCGGTATCTGGGCCCCCGTCCATGCCGCCTTACCCGTCGCTGCCGAAACTCGGCCCCTGACTGTCGGTGACAAGGCCGATATTGTTGAACCCGCCCGCGTTCAGCGCCCCCATCACCTGGGCCACCCGTTCATACGCGATGCGACCATCGGCGCGCAGGAACACCTTGTCGGATTTCCGCTCGGCCGCGATCGCCTTCAGCTTCGGGATCAACTCGTTGTCGGCCACCGGATTGGTCTGGATCATCAGCACGCCATCGGCGGTGATGGTGATGGTCAACGGCTCTTCCTGCTCGGTCGGCAGCGCATTGGCCGCGGTTTCCGGCAGTTGCACCGGCACCCCCACCGTCAGCATCGGTGCCGCGACCATGAAGATGATCAAAAGCACCAGCATCACGTCGACAAAGGGCGTGACGTTGATCTCGCTCATCGCCGCCGCAGTGCCGCGCCGCCGACGGCGATGGCCGCCGCCGCTTTTCTTCATGACCCCCGCGCCCATCGCTCAGGCGTCCAGCTGGCGCGACAGGATGGTCGCGAATTCGTCGGCAAAACTCTCGTAATTGCCCTGGATATGCTCGCTATCGGCGTTCAGCTTGTTGTAGAATACCACCGCCGGAATGGCCGCCACCAGACCCACCGCCGTCGCCATCAAGGCCTCGGCAATACCCGGCGCCACAACGGCCAGGTTGGTATTCTGCGAAATCGCGATCTGCTCGAAACTGTGCTTGATGCCCCAGACCGTGCCAAACAACCCGATGAAGGGCGCGGTCGACCCGGTGGTGGCCAGAAACGACAACCCCTTGTTCAACCGCTCGCTCTCGCGCGCAATCGCCACATCCATCGCCCGGTCGATCCGCGCCTGCGCCCCGGCAATCAGCGCGCCATCCTGCTTGTGGCTGCGCCGCCATTCCAGCATCCCGCTGGAGAACACCTTCTCCGAGGCGCCCTGCGGCTCTGCCCCGATCTTTTCATACAACTCGTCCAAAGGCTCGCCCGACCAGAAGGCGCGGTCAAACACCGACGCTTCCTTCCGCGCGGCGCGGAACATGATGTGCTTTTGAATGATGATCGCCCAGGACCAGAACGACATGGCCATCAGCATCATCATGACGATCTTCACCGTCAGCGTTGCGCGTGCAAAAAGGGCAAGCAAAGAGAAATCGATCTCCTGCGCCAATGCGAGAGTTTCCGTGTTCATTACGCCTGCTCTTGTTCGGTCGGGCCTTAGGTGGCTCCGTTAGCGCTGATTCTATCAAGATTACAGGGGGAATGCCAACACAAGTTGGCGATGGGCAGGGAACTGCCCGTTCCGCGCCGTGATGCTGGCGGGTCGGCGTCAGTGCAAAAGCGGCTGCAGCCTGGCACGCACCTCGGGCGGCAGGCGTGCGGCATGGCCAGCATCGGTCAGACACACCAGCGTCACCTCGGCCTGAAACAGCTGCTCCTGCCCGCGCAGCACCTCTTGCCCGACCACGATCCGCGCCCCGCCAAGGCTCTGCAACCTGGTCGTCACCGTCAGATCGTCGCCAAAACGGGCGGGCCGCAGATAGTCGGCCACGACCCGCCGCACGGCAAAGACAATGCCTTGCTCTGCCCTCAGCACCGCCTGATCAACCCCCAGCGCCCGCACCCATTCGGTGCGCCCGCGCTCGATGAACTTCAGGTAGTTGGCGTAATAGACGATGCCTGCAAGATCGGTGTCCTCGTAGTAGACGCGAAGATGGTGAAGATGCGAATCCGGCATCGCCGGATCCTAGGGCGCCGCCGCAGGGCTGCCAAGCCCACGATCAGGCAAGAAGCGTGTTCAGCTCGGCCGTGATGATGGAGATGGCTTCCGCCAGAACGGCAGTTTCTTCCGACAGCCGCGAAACCTCATGCGCGACAAACCCGAAACTGGCCCCCGCAGGCCCGGCCCGCCCAGCCTCCAGCCGGGCATTGATTGCAAGTATGCGCAGCGTGCGCAGGATGTTCACGATGGGATCGGTGCTTTTCAACAGCAGCCGCGATTTTTTCGATATTGCGGCCAGCATGTCTTCGGTGCGTCGATCGGCCCGGCGGCGGTCGTCGTTGTCGATCACGACGCCTTCCAGATACAACAGCTCATCCCCCCGATAGACGCCGCCGCCGATCTCATGCACCCACAATTCCGTGCCATCCCTGCGGCAGATGCGGTAGTCGACATGCCAGTTGCCCCGCACCTGGATCGCCCGGTCAACCGCCGCGACCAGCGCCTCCAGATCGTCGGGATGCGTCATCGACGAGTAAGAGCGACCTGTGGGTCCGGTGAAAGCGGCTGCCTCAAATCCCGTAAGACCGGCCACATTTCCCGCCATGAAGCTCATTGAATAGTCACGGTCGTTGCGGCAGCGGTACAAAAAGCCGTCCATCCGCCGGATGATGCTGTTGATCGTATTCATCTCTACCGAAAGATCGGCCTGTTCATCCAGCATCAAACGCCCTTTCGCGATAGCAGAAGTCCGGGTCTGCCAGCAGGTTACCCGCAATGTGTTAAGCAAACTCTGCCGACTCCAGCCCTATCGCCGCGCGTCCACCACCCGCGCGAACAGCCTCAAGG
>JBATAV010000794.1:0-4723 GCA_049662025.1 Paracoccaceae bacterium
GGCAAAGACCGAGGCGACGAAGGCGGCGGGTTCGGGCGCCGAAGCGCTGATCGAGGCGGCGAAACTGGGCGGCACAGTAGCCTTCGTGCTGGCCGATGCCGCGACGGGCGAGATTCTTGAGCAGCGCAACCCCGACACGCGGCTGCCGCCCGCCTCGGTCGAGAAATCCATCACTTCGTTGTTTGCGCTGGAAAAGCTGGGGCCTGCGCACCGCTTTGCGACGCGGGTGCTGGCGACGGGGCCGGTTTCGGGTGGCATGGTGCAGGGCGATATCGTGCTGGCGGGCGGCGGCGATCCGACCTTGCAGACCGATCAGCTGGGCGATCTGGTGGCGCGGCTGGCGAAAACCGGGCTGAAGGGCGCGACGGGGCGGTTTGTGGTCTGGGACGGGGCGCTGCCGCGGCTGACCTCGCTTTCGCCCGATCAGCCTTCGCATGTGGGCTATGATCCGGCGTTGTCGGGGCTGAACCTGAACTTCAACCGGGTCTATTTCGAGTGGAAGAAACAGGGGGCCGACTGGCGCGTCAGCCTGGACGCGCGGGGCGAGCGGTTCCTGCCCGAAGTGCATGGCATCGCCGCGCGGGTGGCCAAGCGCGAGAGCCCGCTTTTCACCTATGACCAGACGCCGGGGCGAGAAGACTGGACGGTGGCCTCGGCCGCCTTGGGCAAGGGCGGGTCGCGCTGGCTGCCAGTGCGCCAGCCTGCGCTTTATGTGGCCGAAGTGTTTCGCACCCTTGCCCGCGCGCAAGGCATCGTGCTGGCGGAAGGCGCCGTGGTCGCGGCGCTGCCTGCAGGGGCCGAGATCGGCCGGGTCGAGAGCGACGCCCTGACCGAAGTCTTGCGCGAGATGCTGAAATTCTCGACCAACATCACGGCGGAATGCTCCGGCCTGACGGCCAGCGGACTGCGCGATCTGGCGGCCTCGGGCAAGGCGATGTCGGGTTGGGCGGCGGCGCGGCTGGGGATGGCGTCGGATTTTGCCGATCATTCCGGCCTGGGGACAGGGTCACGGATCACGGCGGCAGATATGGTGAGGGCGCTTCTGGCCTCACAGCGGCAGGGGCTGGGGCTGAAGCCGATCCTGCGCGAGGTGGGGATGAAGGACGACAAGGGCAAGGTGATCAAGGACCACCCGGTGAAGGTGCTGGCAAAATCGGGGACGCTGAATTTCGTCTCGGGGCTGGCAGGGCATATCGTGCCGCCTGCGTCGGGCAAATGGGCCGGGCGCGAGATGGTCTTTGCGATCTTCTCCGGCGATCCGGCGCGGCGCGATGCGGTGCCGGTGGCCTTGCGCGAGAACCCCGAAGGGGTGGAGAGCTGGATCAGGCGGGCCCGCCGCCTGCAGAGCCAGCTGATCGGCCGTTGGGCCACCGTCTACGCCTGAAGACGCCCTTGCGGGCGGCCCCTGCCATCTGTTTTGGGTGCTGGCGGATAGTGCGGATGCCTCCGGCGGGAGTATTTCGAAAGGCGCAAGGCAAAGCGCCCGAAAGCCGCGCTTGCGCCTTTGGAAATACTCTCAGGGGGAAACGCGAAGGCTTGCATTCGCGTTTGGGGGCAGAATGCCCCCGTCAGCCGAAACGAATGGCTTGCGCCGCAAGGCGCTCAATTTGAAACCCCCGCTGCCCCCCCCCGTATCAGGGCACCATGTGACGCACCCTGGCGCCCCATTCGATGGCGGCGGCGTGCAGGCGGTCGATCGCCAGTTCTTCACGCACTTCTTCCAGCATCCGCAGTTCAACCTCGCTGTGCCGTCCGTCCGAGGTGACCACATCGCAGGCCAGCGCATAGGCGGTCTCGAACAGCCGTTCGGGCAGCGCATCGCGGATCAGTCCGAACAGGGCGTCAAGGCCGTCTTCTTCCTCGAAGAGATCGAAGACCGTCTGGCTGACACGGCGGATGCGGTCGGCGTCGTAATCGGCGAAGACCGGCATGTGGTTCACCATGCTTTGAATCGCCACCAGTTCGGCGGTACGCATGTTCTGATCGGCGGCAGAGCAGGCGATCATCACGGCCACCAGCGCATCTTGCGGCGACATCGAGAAGCTGTCGGTCATCTGCGGACTCCTTTGCAGTTGCGGCACAGATTATTGACGCGCCGCGGCCACGGCAATAGAGGACGGGGGTCCGGCACATCTCGTCCGGGCGTTTCAGGAGTGTTTGACATGGCTTCCCTGCGCGATGCGGCGATGAATTCGAAGGCCTGGCCCTTTGAAGAGGCCCGCGCGGTCCTGAAACGCTATGCCGGCAAGGACCCCGAAAAGGGCCATGTGCTGTTCGAGACCGGCTATGGCCCCAGTGGCCTGCCGCATATCGGCACCTTTGGCGAAGTGGCGCGCACGACGATGATCCGCCGGGCGTTCGAGATCATCAGCGATATCCCGACCCGGCTGATCTGCTTTTCCGATGACGTGGACGGCATGCGCAAGGTGCCCGAAAACGTGCCGCAGCAGGACATGCTGCGCCAGCACATGCAAATGCCCTTGACCTCGGTGCCCGATCCCTATGGCGAGTATGAAAGCTTCGGCCACCACAACAACGCGATGTTGCGGCGGTTTCTGGACACCTTCGGGTTTGAATACGAATTCGTCAGCGCCACCGAGTTCTACAAGTCGGGCCAGTTCAACCCGACACTTCTGCTGGCGACCGAGCGCTATGACGCGATCATGGCGATCATGCTGGCGAGCCTGCGCGAGGAACGCCAGCAGACCTACAGCTGCTTTCTGCCCATTCACCCGGAAACGGGGCGGGTGCTGTATGTGCCGATCAAAGAGGTAAATGCCAGGGATGGCACCATCACCTTTGACGACGAGACGGGCCGCGAGTGGACGCTGCCGGTGACGGATGGCCATGTGAAGCTGCAGTGGAAGCCGGATTTCGGCGCGCGCTGGGCGGCCTTGGATGTCGACTTCGAGATGTATGGCAAGGACCATTCCACCAACACGCCGATCTATGACGGCATCTGCGAGGTGTTGGGCGGGCGCAAGCCGAACCACATGACCTATGAGCTGTTTCTGGACGATCAGGGGCAGAAGATCTCGAAATCCAAGGGCAACGGGCTGACCATCGACGAATGGCTGACCTATGCGGCGACGGAATCTTTGTCCTATTTCATGTATCAAAAGCCGAAGACCGCCAAGCGGATGCATTTCGACGTGATCCCGCGGGCGGTGGATGAATATCACCAGCAGTTGCGCGCCTACCCCGATCAGCCGATCGAGCAGCAGGTGTCGAACCCGGTCTGGCACATCCACGGTGGCAAGCCGCCGCAAAGCCATATGGTGGTGACTTTCGGGATGCTGCTGAATCTGGCCTCGGTGGCCGGGGCCAAGGACGCCAAGGGGCTGTGGGGCTTCATCAAGCGCTACGCGCCCGAGGCCAGCCCCGCGACACACCCCGATCTGGACGCGGCTGCCGGCTATGCCGTGCGCTATTTCTCCGACAAGATCGCGCCGACGCGCAGCTTCCGCCTGCCCGACGACCGCGAGCGGGCGGCGATCGAGGATCTGGTGGCGCGGCTGCGGGTCTGGGACGGCGGCCTGAACGACGAGGCGTTGCAGTCGATGGTGTTTGCGGTGGGCAAGGACCATGGGTTCGACCCGCTGCGAGACTGGTTCAAGGCGCTTTACGAGGTGCTGCTGGGCGCCAGCGACGGGCCGCGCTTTGGCGGGCTCATCGCGCTTTATGGCGTCGAGGAAACCGTCGCGCTGATCGAGCGGGGGTTGGCGGGGGAGCTGGCGGGGTAATCATTGGTTCTCTCTCAGGATATCAGGCATGTGGAAAGACCCGATCGCCCGAGTTTCTTAACGAAACTCTTGAGTAATCACGATTTTTCCGATGATGGCTGCATTGAATGCACTCATCTCTTCAGCAGGGATCCAGTATTCAAGATGGGTCCGACCGCCTGCCTCTTGAACCTCATATCCTTCGAGATATGATTTCAGAACCTCAAAGCGCGTCACGAAGCCTGAGCCACTTGCCTTTACATTCCAGTCACGGGCGATTTTGATGGCGTAGTCTTCTGTCAGAACGGGATAGAATATGGGCTGCTCTGGCAGGCGCGGTGGAAATTTCTGCATGCCAGATTGTTCAATCAAGACAAGCTCTTCTGGCCCGATAGGGCGCCAGAGTGTAACGGTTTCAGGTGTCTGTTCCATGCGGCGGACAATGCACAGTTGGGCTGTGTGATTCAAGCGTTGTGAGGGTTTGCGGGGTGATTGACGATCGGGTTGTTCGTTCTATCCTCTTCGCCATAGTCTTCCAGTAAAGGAGCATTGCGATGCGTTTTTTCTTTGCCTGCGCCCTGTCCGTTTTTCTATCACTGCCTGCTGCCGCACAGGAAGCGCCCATTGAAGGCACCATTCAGGGCCAGATCGATGCCATGATGGTGGATGATTTCACCACCGCTTTCACCTTTGCCAGCCCCAATATCAAGACCATCTTCGGCACTGCCGAGAACTTTGGAATGATGGTCCGGCAGGGGTATCCGATGGTTTACCAACCGCGCGATGTGCGGATGGGGGAATTGCGCGAGGTGGCCGGGGCCTTGTGGCAGCGGGTCTATGTGACCGATGCCGACGGGCGCGGCCATGTGCTGGACTATCAGATGGTGGAAACCCCGGATGGCTGGAAAATCAACGCGGTCCGGTTGTTGCGGGCCGAGGGCATCGGGGCCTGAGGCCAGGGCCTGAGACTGGGCAAGGCGTCCCCTCGGACACCTCCCGCC
>JBATAV010000795.1:0-3450 GCA_049662025.1 Paracoccaceae bacterium
GCTTGAGGCCGCCTTCGCCGCCCATCCGCAGGATGCCCGCCCGCTGATCACCGCCCAGGCGTATCTGACCGACGGGTTGGTCACCACCGCGCTGGCCGTGGCGCAGCACCTGCACCCGCTGCCCAACCCGACCGAGGCCGAACGCATCGCCGTCCTGGCCGTCGGCGGCTATGGCCGCGCCGAAATGGCGCCGCAATCGGATGTGGACCTGTTGTTCCTGACGCCGTGGAAGATCACCCCCTGGGCCGAAAGCATGATCGAGACCATGCTTTACCTCTTGTGGGATCTGAAGCTGAAGGTCGGCCACGCCAGCCGCACGGTCGCCGATTGCATCCGCCTTGCGCGCGAGGATATCACCATCCGCACCGCCCTTCTGGAGCATCGCTTCATCGCCGGGTATGAACCCTTGGCCGCCGAACTGGCCGATCGGCTCTGGGGCGAACTCTTCCGCAGCACCGGGCCGGAATTCATCGAGGCCAAGCTGGCCGAACGGGCCGAACGGCACAAACGCCAGGGCGGTCAGCGCTATGTGCTGGAACCCAACGTCAAGGAAGGCAAGGGCGGCCTGCGCGACCTGCAGACCCTGTACTGGATCGGCAAATACCTGCACCGCGTCAGCGCCGCGCGCGAGCTGGTGGCGATGGGCCTCTTTCGTGCCGAGGAATATGAGGCCTTCCGCACCGCCGAGGATTTCCTCTGGGCCGTGCGCAGCCATCTGCACTACATCACCCGCCGCCCCAACGACACCCTGACCTTCGACATGCAGGTCGAAGTCGCCGCCCGCATGGGCTATCGCGACACCGGCGGCCGCCGCGCGGTCGAGGTCTTCATGCAGGACTACTTCCGCCACGCCACCCGCGTCGGCGAACTCACCCGCGTCTTCCTGACCCAACTCGAAGCCCGCCACGCCAAACGCGAAGCCAGCCTGTTCGGCATCTTCAAGCTGAAGAAACGGGTGAAAAAGGGCTTCAAGCTGGTGCAGGGCCGCATCGACGTCGCCGACCCCGCCAGCTTCCTGTCCGACAAGCTGAACCTTCTGCGCGTCTTCGAGGAAGGCCTGCGCACCGGCTACCTGATCCACCCCAACGTCATGCGCATCGTCACCGCCAACCTTGACCTGATCGACGACGACATGCGCGCCAACCCCGAGGCGATCCGCATCTTCCTTGACCTGATGCTCAAGCACGGCAACCCCGAACGCGCCCTGCGCCGGATGAACGAACTCGGCGTCCTGTCCGCCTTCATCCCGGAATTCGAGCCCATCGTCGCCATGATGCAATTCAACGTCTACCACCACTACACGGTCGACGAACACATCATCCAGACCATCTCCTGCCTGGCCCAGATCGAACGCGGCGAGCTGATCGAAGACCTGCCGCTGTCGTCCTCGATCCTGAAAGACGGCATCAACCGCAAGGTCCTGTTCGTCGCCCTGCTGCTGCACGACATCGGCAAGGGCCGCCCCGAGGATCACTCCATCCTCGGCGCCCAGATCGCGCGGCGCGTCGCCCCCCGGCTTGGCCTGACCGACGACGAATCCGACACCGTCGAATGGCTGGTGCGCTATCACCTTCTGATGTCCGACATGGCGCAGAAACGCGACATCGGCGACCCGCGCACCGTGCGCGACTTTGCCAAGGCGGTCAAAACCCGCAAGCGGCTGGATCTGCTTACCGTCCTCACCGTCTGCGACATCCGCGGCGTCGGCCCCGGCACCTGGAACAACTGGAAGGCCATGCTGCTGCGCCGGCTTTACGCGCAAACCGCCGACGCGCTGGAAGGCGGGCTGGAATCCGTCAACCGCGAAACCCGCGAGGCCGATGCCAAGCGCCGCCTGCGCGAACGCCTTGCCGCATGGGATGCAAAAGACCTGCGCACCGAGGTCGCCCGCCACTACCAACCCTATTGGCAGGGCCTGTCCACCGACACCCAAACCATCTTCGCCACCCTCCTGCGCGGCCTTGGCGATGACGAGATCCGCATCGACCTGCACCCCGATCCCGACCACGACGCCACCCGCGCCTGTTTCGCACTGGCCGATCACCCCGGCATCTTTTCCCGCCTTGCCGGTGCGCTGGCCCTTGTCGGCGCCAATGTGGTGGACGCGCGCACCTATACCTCGAAAGACGGCTACGCCACGCCGGTGTTCTGGATTCAGGACATCGAAGGCCACCCCTACGACGTCGATCGCCTGCCCCGTCTGCGCCAGATGATCGAGCGCACGCTGAAAGGCGAAATCCTGCCGCGTGACGCGCTGAAGGACCGCGACCGCGTCAAGAAACGCGAACGCGAGTTCCGCTTTCCCACCCATATCACCTTCGACAACGAAGGCTCCGAGATCTACACCATCGTCGAGGTCGACACCCGCGACCGCCCCGGCCTGCTCTATGATCTGACGCGCACGCTGGCGGCCAACAACATCTCCATTGTGTCGGCGGTGATTGCGACCTATGGGGCGCAGGTGGTGGACACCTTCTATGTGAAAGACATGTTCGGCCTGAAACTGCATCACAAGACCAAGCAAGAGGCGCTGGAGAAGAAACTTCGCCAGGCCATCACCGAAGGCGCCGAACGGGCGCAGGCATGACGGCCAGACCCGCCCCCGCCGCCCCCTTTACCGCAGGACCTGAGACGCCATGAAACCCATCCGGCTTGTCTCGGGCTTTCTGACCGTCGGCGTCTGGACCCTGCTCAGCCGCATCGTCGGCTTTGTCCGCGATGCGATGGTGGCCGCCTGGCTTGGCTCCGGCCCGGTGGCCGAGGCCTATATCGTCGCCCAATCGCTGCCCAACATGTTCCGCCGCTTCTTCGCCGAGGGCGCCTTCAACATGGCCTTCGTGCCGATGTATTCCAAGAAACTGGAAGGCGGCGACGATCCCGACGGCTTTGCCCGCGATGCCTATTGGGGCATGGGCGCGCTTCTGACGGTGTTTTCCGTCCTTGGCCACGTCGCCATGCCGCTTCTGGTGCTGGCGATGGCCAAGGGCTTTCAGGGCGACGAGCGGTTCGATCTGGCGGTGACGCTGGGCCGCATCACCTTCCCCTACATCCTCTTCATCTCGCTGACCGCGCTGTTGTCGGGCATGCTGAACGCGCTGGGCCGGTTCTTTGCCACCGCCGTGGCGCCGGTGCTGATGAACGTGTTTCTGGTGGTCTCGATGTTTTCCGCCGGCTGGTTCGGCTGGGACATCGGCAAGACCCTGGCCTGGACGATCACCCTGTCGGGTGTCTTTCAACTGCTGTTCGTCTGGGCCGTCTTGCGGATGCAGGGCGTGAAGATGACCTTCCGCCGCCCCCGGCTTACCCCTGAACTGCGGCGGCTGGCGGTGATCGCGGCCCCCGCCGTTCTGGCCGGCGGGGTGGTGCAGATCAACCTTCTGGTCGGCCGTCAGGTCGCCAGCCTGACCGAAGGCGCCGTGGCCTGGCTTTACAACGCCGACCGGCTGTACC
>JBATAV010000796.1:0-3601 GCA_049662025.1 Paracoccaceae bacterium
CCAGCAGCCAGAACGGGGCCCACTCCGCGCGCACGGCTGCGGATCACGTCCGAAATCCGGGCCTTGATGCGGTCTTCGCTGGGCAGATCGGCGGCATAGGCGGATTCGGCCAGCGCCGGCTCGACCAGTTCCGGCTCTGGCTCGACCACGCGGCGCATGCGGGCCAGGAAGCCAAGCTTTTCCTTGGGCAATTCGGTCGGGGCGACGAACTGGCGCGGCTCGGCCCGCAGGGTGGAGGGCGCGTTCCAGGCGGGTGCGGCTGACAGTGGTTCGGGCGCATAGGCATGTTGATCACCGGGCACCGCAGCCCCGGCCCGGCGCACAACCGAAACGGTGGGCGAGGCGGCGAGGGGGCGAAGGCGGACGGGGTCGACCAGAACCGGCGGCTCCCATTCGGCTGACCGCCCCTCGGCCCGCGCCGCAAGCGAGGCAGAAGCAAGAACCTGCAAGCCGCGGGCACCCCTTGCCGCCCCCAATAGCGCGCCGCTGGCCCCTCTGCCCATCGCCTGCATGATCACCGAATAGGCCAGGATCGACCCGGTCAGAAGCCAGCGCCCAATGGCGCGCAACTCGGCCCGGTCAAATCCGGTAACGTAAAGCATCATCGCCAGAAGCCCGAAGAAGGCCAGCAGCGACAGCAGTTTCAAGCCAAAGCCCGCGCTGCCGGGAATGATCCCGATCAGGGCTCCGGCGACGGTATCGCCGAAAAGGCCACCCAGCCCAAAGGCGTGCGGCCAGGCGGCAGGTGCGTTCAGCGTGGCGGCATAGGCCGAAGCCAGAGCCACGGCGATGACGGCAAAGACCACCCGAGCCAGCGCGCGATCGCCGCCCCGATGCAGGACAAAGCGCGTGCCCCAGGCGAACAGGATCAGCGGAATGGTCCAGGCCCCGCGCCCGATCAGGATGATCAGCGTCGAAGAGACCGCCGCGCCGAACCGGCCCAGCATGTTCTTGGCCGGCTCTTCAGTGGCGACCATCCAGCCGGGATCATCGGGCGAATAGCTGCCCAGAAGGGCGGCGAAGATCAGGGCAAGCAGGACAAGGCCCAGCCCCAGCAGCTCTCGCCCGCGCTTTTCCAGCATCGCCTGGGTGTTCTGGTCCAGAAGCGGGTCGCGCTGCCGTGCCTGATAGGATGCCATTCTCGCCGGTCCTTAATCGTAAAGGCAGCCGCGTAGCTGAATCAGCCCGCGCTGCGTTTCTTGCCGTTCCGCCACAAGGGCGACCCGGATGTATCCTTGACCGGGGTTGTCGCCCCCGACATCGCGCGAAAGATAGGCACCGGGCAAAACCCTCACCCCCGTTTCGCGCCATAGCTTCAGTGCCGCCTCGACGCCATCGTCCACCGGCAACCACAGAAAGAACCCGCCGTCGGGCGGATGGTATCCCTGCATGCCAGCAAAGACCGCATCGGCATCCGCGAATTTCTGCTGATAGATCGCGCGCGAGGCCGTGACATGAGCCTCATCGGCCCAGACCGCCTCGGCCACCTTTTGCAAGGGCAGCGGCAAGGGCGCACCGGCAAAGGCGCGCAACTTGCGGATACGGTCCATCGCCTGCGGTCCAGCGGCAACAAAGCCGGACCGCAAGCCCGGCAGGTTCGACCGCTTGGACAGCGAATGAAAGGCCACCACGCGCTCAGGGTTGGCGCCGGTGGCATGGGCGACCTCAAGAATGCCAGGCGGCGGGGTGGCGCGCCAAATCTCGGAATAGCATTCATCGGCGAAGACGGTGAAATCGTGTTTTTCGGCCAAAGCCAGCAGATCGGCCAGATAGTCACGGCTGGCCACGGCACCCTGCGGGTTCGAGGGCGAACAGATATAGGCCACGGCAACCCGGTCCAGCACCGAGGGTGGCAGGCTGCCGTAGTCGGGCAGAAAGCCGGTCGCAGCAGTGGCGGGCACATAGACCGGTTCGGCATTGATCGCCAGGGCGGCCACGGCGTAGACTTGATAGAACGGGTTCGGGATAAGAACCGCAGGGGTCTTGCCCGACTTGGTTTCGGGACACAGCGCTATCAGCGCGTTGAACAGCCCCTCGCGGGTGCCGTTCAGCACCATCAACCGATCATCGGCGACCTGAACGCCATACCGCCGGGAAATCCAGCCCGAAATGGCCGCCAGAAGTTCAGCTGTACCGTCGTTCGGCGGGTAAACCCCAAAGCCGGAAAGGTTTTCCGCCAGGATGCGCCCCACAAACTCGGGCATCGCGTGGCGCGGCTCGCCAATGGTCATGGCAATGGGATCGCCGCCCGGGGCGTGCGCGTCGAGAAGCTTCCGCAAGCGCGGAAACGCATAATCCGGCAGGTTCGAGAACCGCTCAGGAAACGTCATGACTGCCTCAGTCCGGAATCGTTATTGTCCCGGTTTGGACAAAGTCTAGCGGCGGAATTTGCGCTGGTCCAGATTTTCGCAACCATACCTAGGGGTTGCTGCACCGGAATGTGGCTTTTTTGCCCCCCGATCGTAGGTGGGCAATACTGCCCTTCCTACCGAAGGGCGTGCTCAGCCCCTGCCCCCAGGCGCAGCAGGCGGCCTTCGGCAAGGGCTGGCGCCATGAACGAAATGCCGCAAGACGGTTGCGAGGTCGGCATCGTCAGCACGCAAAGGCCCATCAGGTTGCCGATCCGTGTATTGCGCAGGGCCAGAAGGTTTTCGGTCACATAGTACTCCTGATCGGTCATCAGGCGGTTCGCCTCGGGCGGCAGGATCGGAGAAGTGGGCAGCAGCACCGCATCAAAATCCGCCGCGCGATCTGCCCAGATCCGGCGCAAATCCTCCAGCCGGCGCCAGGCGGCGACGTAGTCGGGGGCGGAAACCTGCGCCCCGGCGCGGAAGCGTTCAAGGATGCGCGGGAACATCTTTTCCGGTGCCTGCTCGATCACCTCTCGCCAGATCGCATAGGCTTCGGCGGTGAAGACCGTCGTTGCCAACCCCATCGCTTCGGCCACTTCCGGCGCGGCAAGGCGGCTCAGCCGTGCCCCCGCACGGGTCAGGCGTTGGCAGGCATCGTCAAAGCCCCTGGCCGGCGCGTCGCGCAGGTCATCCAGCGCTACGGTTTCCAGCACTGCCAGCCTTGCGCCGGCCAGATCGGCCCCGGCCAGATCGACCGGACTCGCTCCGTGCATCGCGCCCAGAAGAAGGGCGCAATCCTCGACCGAATGGGCTAGCGGGCCGATGGTATCGAAGCGTTCGCAGAGCGGCACCGTGCCTTTCAGCGGCAGTAGGCCCGAGGTGGTCTTCAGCCCCACAAGGTCGTTCCAGGCGGCCGGGATGCGCACCGACCCGCCAGTATCGGATCCGACGGCCGCCGCCGCCAGCCCGAAGGCGACCGAGGCCGCGGCCCCAGACGACGACCCGCCCGCCACCGCTTTTTCATCGTTCAGGCAGGGTGGCGAGGCCGTCACCGGGTTCAGCCCCAGGCCCGAGAACGCCAGCTCCGACATATGCGTCTTGCCCAGACAGACCGTGCCCGCCAGCGTGGCAGTTTCCAGAACAGCGGCATCGCGGGTGGGGGTGCGGCCTTTCAGCAGGGCAGAGCCCGCCTCGGTCGCCACGCCCGCAGTGTCGAACAGGTCTTTCCAGCTGACCGGAACGCCGTCCAG
>JBATAV010000797.1:0-2947 GCA_049662025.1 Paracoccaceae bacterium
GGCCATTACATCTATGGCTGGCGGCATGTGCCGGTGAACGTCGCGGTATTGGGCGAGAAGGCCAACGCCACCCGGCCCGAGATCGAGCAGATCATGATCCGCTGCGAGAAGCCGATGTCGGAGGAGGCGTTCGAGCGCGACCTCTACGTCATCCGCCGGCGGATCGAGCGCGCCGCGGTCGCGGCGCAGATCGCCGGCATGTATGTCTGCACGCTGTCGTGCCGGTCGGTCATCTACAAGGGAATGATGCTGGCCCAGGATGTGGCCGAGTTCTATCCCGACCTGCAGGACGACCGCTTCGAGAGCGCCTTCGCGATCTATCACCAGCGCTATTCCACCAACACCTTCCCGCAATGGTGGCTGGCGCAGCCCTTCCGCATGCTGGCCCATAATGGCGAGATCAACACCCTGAAGGGCAACACCAACTGGATGCGCAGCCATGAGATCCGCATGGCCAGCAACAACTTTGGCGAGGCGGCCGAGGATATCAAGCCGATCATCCCGTCGGGCACCTCTGATTCCGGTGCGCTGGATGCGGTGTTCGAGGTATTGGTGCGGTCGGGCCGGTCGGCGCCGATGGCCAAGACCATGCTGGTGCCCGAAGCCTGGTCGAAGCAGACGGTGAACATGCCACGCGCCTGGGCGAATATGTATTCCTACTGCAACTCGGTGATCGAGCCCTGGGATGGTCCGGCGGCGCTGGCGATGACCGATGGGCGCTGGGTCTGCGGCGGCCTTGATCGCAACGGATTGCGGCCGATGCGCTATGTGGTGACCGGCGACGGCATGCTGATTGCCGGGTCCGAGGCCGGAATGGTGCCGGTGGATGAAACCACGGTGCGCGAAAAGGGCGCCCTGGGACCGGGGCAGATGATTGCCGTCGATATGGCCAATGGCAAGCTGTACCATGACACCGAGATCAAGGACAAACTCGCCGCCGCCCAACCCTATGGCGACTGGATCGAGAAGGTCGTCGACCTGAACAGCCTGTTGCGCGATGTGCCCGAGCAGCCGCTGTTTGCGGGTGCGGATCTGCGCAAACGTCAGATCGCCGCCGGGTTCACGGTGGAAGAGTTGGAGCAGGTGCTTGCCCCGATGGCCGAGGACGGCAAGGAAATGATTGCATCCATGGGCGACGACACTCCGGCAGCGGTGCTGTCGAGCGTGTATCGCCCGCTGAGCCATTTCTTCCGGCAGAACTTCAGCCAGGTGACCAACCCGCCGATTGACAGCCTGCGCGAAGGCCGGGTGATGAGCCTGAAGACCCGGTTCGGCAACCTGAAGAACGTGCTGGACGAAAACTCCAGCCAGACCGAGATTCTGGTGCTGGAAAGCCCGTTCATCGGCAATGCGGAATTCGACGTGCTGGCGCGGCGGTTCGGCGATCAGGTGGCGTTCATCGACTGCACCTTCCCGGTTGCGCCGGGGCTGGACGATCTGCGGCAGGCGCTGGAACGCATCCGGTCAGAGGCCGAAGATGCGGTGCGCTCGGGGGCCGGGCAGCTGGTGCTGACGGATGAGCATCAGGGGCCGGAAAAGGTGGGGATGCCGATGATCCTGGCCACCTCTGCGGTGCATTCGTGGCTGACGCGCAAGGGGCTGCGGACGTTCTGTTCGATCAACGTGCGGTCGGCGGAATGTATTGATCCGCATTATTTCGCGGTGCTGATCGGCAGCGGGGCGACCACGGTCAACGCTTACCTCGCGCAGGATTCGATTGCCGACAGGTTGAGCCGCGGGTTGCTCGACGGCAGCCTGACCGACGCGATGCGGCGCTACCGCGATGCGATTGACGCGGGATTGCTGAAGATCATGTCGAAGATGGGGATCTCGGTGATCTCCAGCTATCGCGGCGGGTTGAACTTCGAGGCGGTGGGGCTGAGCCGCGCCATGGTGGCCGAGTATTTCCCCGGCATGCATTCCCGCATTTCCGGCATCGGTCTGCATGGGATCGAGCAGAAGCTGGAAGAAGTTCACGCGCGCGGCTGGCGCGGCGGGTCCGATGTGCTGCCGATCGGCGGCATCTACAAGGCGCGGCGGTCGGGCGAAAAGCACGCCTGGGAAGCGCAGACCATGCATATGCTGCAATCGGCCTGCGACCGGGCCAGCTATGACATCTGGAAGCAGTATTCGGCGGCGATGCGGGCCAACCCGCCGATTCATCTGCGCGATCTCCTGGACATCAAGCCTTTGGGCAAGCCGGTGGCGATTGAAGAGGTGGAAAGCATCACCAGCATCCGCAAGCGGTTTGTCACGCCGGGCATGTCGCTGGGGGCGCTGTCGCCCGAGGCGCATAAAACGCTGAACGTGGCGATGAACCGGATCGGCGCGAAGTCGGATTCGGGTGAGGGCGGCGAAGACCCGGCGCATTTCCTGCCGGAGCCGAATGGTGACAATCCGTCGGCCAAGATCAAGCAGGTCGCATCGGGGCGGTTTGGCGTGACGGCGGAATACCTGAACGCCTGCGAAGAGCTGGAAATCAAGGTGGCACAGGGGGCCAAGCCCGGCGAGGGCGGGCAGTTGCCCGGCATGAAAGTGACGGCGCTGATCGCGCGGCTGCGGCATTCAACGCCGGGGGTGACGCTGATTTCACCGCCGCCACACCATGACATCTATTCGATCGAGGATCTGGCGCAGCTGATCTACGACCTCAAGCAGATCAACCCGCGGGCCAAGGTGACAGTCAAGCTGGTTTCTTCTTCCGGTGTGGGCACGATTGCGGCGGGGGTGGCCAAGGCCAAGGCGGACGTGATCCTGATTTCCGGCCACAACGGTGGCACCGGGGCCAGCCCGGCAACGTCGATCAAATATGCCGGTCTACCATGGGAGATGGGGCTGACCGAGGCGCATCAGGTGCTGGCGATGAACAACCTGCGCGAGCGGGTGACCCTGCGCACCGATGGCGGGTTGCGGACGGGCCGCGATATCGTGATGGCGGCGATGATGG
>JBATAV010000798.1:0-1504 GCA_049662025.1 Paracoccaceae bacterium
GCGTCTGGGCGGCCCTGATCGCGGCCAGCGCGGTCTCCAGACCCAGAAGGGTGCAGACGCCCTGATCCATCATCGCGCGCACCCGGGCTTCGCCGAAATTCTCGGCCATCGAGGCGACGGGAAGGGCAATCTTGCCGGTGACCTTCTGCGCGGCGACGATGGCGTCGAAGGCGGG
The DNA here is from genome assembly GCA_049662025.1 of Paracoccaceae bacterium. Lineage (GTDB taxonomy): Bacteria > Pseudomonadota > Alphaproteobacteria > Rhodobacterales > Rhodobacteraceae > Pseudogemmobacter. The sequence goes on from JBATAV010000798.1 coordinate 176, forward strand.
CTGATAGCTGGACGGGTCGCAGCGATCGTCGCGAGGGGCGTCGATGATGTAGATGCCGGCGTCATAGGGCGCCAGCATGGCACTGAACACCTCGACCGTTTTCGGCCCGTCACCCCAGATGAAGGTGTGGTAATCCAACGGGTTGGAGATGAAGACGATGGGGCCGAGGGTGTCAAACAGGCGCGCGCGGGTGGCCTCGGGCACCGGCGGAAAGTCGATGCCGAAGGGGGCTGCCAGATCGGCGACCAGCCCGGCCTCGCCGCCAGAACAGGAAAGCGAGCAGAGGCGGGTACCGATTTGCGGGCCGTGAACGTGGAACAGCTTCAGCGTTTCGATCAGCTCGGAGGGCGAGTTGACCTCGGCCACGCCGATCTGGCGCAGGAAGGCGCTGGAGGCCGCGCCGCCCCCGGCGAGTGAGGCGGTGTGGCTGGCCGCAGCAGTGCGCGACAACTCGGTCTTGCCCGATTTGATGGCGACCACGCCCTTGCCCATGGCGCGGGCCTTTTCGGCCAGGGCGGCAAAGGCGGGGGCATCGTCGATGCCTTCGATGTAGAGGCCGACGGCGGTAACGCGCGGGTCATCGAGCAGCGCCCCGGTCAGTTCGGCCAGGCCAACGACGGCGGCGTTGCCCAGACAGGCAACATAGGCGATGGGCAGGCCGCGCTGCTGCATGCCCAGATTGATGACGATGTTCGAGGATTGCGACACCAGCGCCACGCCGCTTTTGACCGGCACGCCGCCGTGCTGATCGGGCCACAGAAGCGCGCCGTCAAGGTAGTTGATCACGCCGTAACAGTTGGGGCCAAGGATCGGCATTGCGCCGGCCGCGTCGGTCAGACGCGCCTGCAACTCCGGCTCGCCCGCCTCTTCCCAACCGCTGGCAAAGCAGATCGCGCCACCGCCACCGATACGGCGCAGCTCATCCACAACTTCGACGGTGGCATGACGGTTGACACCGATGAAGGTGGCATCCGGCGGTTCGGGCAGGTCGGCAAGGCTGGCATAGGCCTTCAGCCCGCCGATTTCCGTCTTGGTCGGATGCACCGGCCAGACCGGGCCCCGAAAGCCCATCTTGGAGCATTGCTCGATGACGTTCAGCGCCCATCCGGCGCCCAGAACAGCGATGTGGCGCGGGCGCAGAAGGCGATCAAGGCGGCTCATGACCGGCCTCCGCGCGCGGCTGAACACACCGGGGGCCAGCCCCCGGCCCCCCGGGATATTTTTACCAAGATGAAAGCGCTGGCAAAAGCAGGGTTTCGCCCGATCTGTCCGATCAACGGCTTTTGTCGGATCTTGACGGCATTCTTGGCTTGCACGGCGGCCTTGTCC
>JBATAV010000799.1:0-12025 GCA_049662025.1 Paracoccaceae bacterium
GTATAGGGGTGGTAGGGCGGTGAAAAGACCTGATCGGTGGTGCCCATCTCGACCACATGGCCCAGATACATCACCATCACCCGGTCAGAAAGATAGCGCACGATCGAAAGGTCGTGGCTGATGAAAAGCAGCGTCGTGCGGTTCTCGCGCTGGATATCCATCAAGAGGTCAGCGACGGCCGCCTGGACCGAGACGTCCAGCGCCGATACCGGCTCGTCCGCCACCACCACCTTGGCGCCGCCCGCAAAGGCTCGCGCAATGCCCACCCGCTGCTTCTGCCCGCCCGACAACTGGCGCGGCATCCGCTCGGCAAAAGAGCGCGGCAGCTTCACCAGATCCATCAGATCCAGCATCCGCTTCTCGCGGTCGGCATCGTCGGTGCCCTTGCCGAACACCTCCAGCGCGCGAATGATCTGGCGGCCCACAGTCATCGACGGGTTCAGCGTGTCGAACGGGTTCTGGAACACCATCTGCACCTTCGAGATGGTGTCGGCGCCGCGCTTTTCGATCGGCGTCGATTCGACGTTTTCGTCAAACAGCATGATCTGGCCGTCGGTGGCGGTTTCCAGCCCCATCAGCACTTTGGCAAAGGTCGACTTGCCGCAGCCCGATTCGCCGACGATGGCCAGCGTCTCGCCCTCACGCGCCTCGAAGCTCAGCGTCTCGTTGGCCTTGACCACCTTGGTCAACCCGCCGCCAAAGATCCCGGTCGAGACCGAGTAGTATTTCTTCAGATCCTCCATCTTCAGGATCAGCTTGCCGGGCGGCAGCTTTTCCCTGACCTTGCGGGCCTTGGGCAAGGCCTCCCAGTCGATTTCCGACCATTTCAGGCAGCGGCTTTCGTGGCGGTCGCCGGTTGGCACCTCTGACATCGCAATCTCGGCCTTGTCGCAGCGCCCTGCCTCGAAATATTCGCAGCGCGGGCCGAAGTTGCAGCCATTGGGGCGCTCGTGCGGCAGGGGGAAGTTGCCGGGGATCGAGATCAGGGGCCGCGCGTTCTTGTCCGCCCCCGGCAGCGGGATCGACCGGAAGAGGGCCTGGGTATAGGGGTGACGCATCTCGGAGAAGACCTGCCTGACATCACCGGTTTCCACGGCCTCACCGGAATACATCACGCAGAGCCGGTCGCAGACATCCAGGATCAGGCCCAGGTTGTGGCTGATGAACAGCATCGAGGTGCCGTATTTCTTGCCCAGGGCCTTGACCAGATCGACGATGCCCGCCTCGACCGTCACGTCCAGCGCGGTGGTGGGTTCATCGAGGATCAAGAGCGCAGGCTTGGACATCAGCGCCATGGCGATGACGATGCGTTGCTGCTGGCCGCCCGACAGCTGGTGCGGATAGGCGTTCAGGATCCGGTCGGGGTCGGGCAGGCGCACGTCGGTGATGATCTGGCGGGCCAACTTCCAGGCCGTGGCGCGGTCCATGCCTTCGTGAATTACCGGCACTTCGGCCAACTGCGCGCCGACCTTCATCGCCGGGTTCAGGCTGGCCATCGGTTCCTGGTAGATCATCGCGATCTCAGAGCCGCGGATCTTCTGCAGCTCGGCGTCGTCCATCGTGGTCAGATCGCGGCCCTTGAAGCGGATCTTGCCGCCGACGATCCGGCCAGTCTTGCCCAGATCGCGCATCACCGCCAGCGCCACTGTGGATTTTCCGCAGCCCGACTCGCCGACCAGCCCCATCGCCTCGCCCGGCATGACGGTGCAGGAGAAATCCATCACCGCCGGGATTTCGCGGGCACGGGTGAAGAAGGAAATCGACAGGTTCTCGATTTCAAGGATCGGTTGGGAAGGGTCCCAGTCAGCCATGTGCGTGTCCTCGGTTGGAGGGTGCGGGACCGGGTGTTTCACACCCCCGGACCCCCGTGGAATATTTAGGCCAAGATGAAGGGCAGGGCAGGGCGCATCAGTCCCTCAGACTTTCTTCGCGCAAGCCGTCGGCCAGCAGGTTCAGGCCAAGGACCAGGCTCATCAGCGCCAGGGCGGGCACCACGGCGGGGTGCAGATAGATCGACAAGAGGCGGCGGCCGTCGTCGATGGTCGAGCCCCAGTCCGGGCTTTCCGGGCTGACGCCAAGGCCGAAGAAGCCCAAGGTTCCCAGCAGGATTGTCGTATAGCCGATCCGCAGGCAGAAATCGACGATCAGCGGCCCGCGGGCGTTGGGCAGAATCTCCCACAGCATGATGTACCACGGCGTCTCGCCGCGGGTCTGGGCGGCTGACACATAGTCGCGCGCCTTCAGGTCCATCACCAGGCCGCGCACGATGCGGAACACGCCGGGCGAGTTCACGAAGACCACCGAGACGAAGACGTTCAGCAGGTTCGGGGCCATCGAAAACAGGCCCGTCGGATCAAGGTTGAAGGCCAGTCCCGAATAGGCCCAGAGACCCAGCACCAGCGTGATGCCGACATAAAGGTTGCGGCGCGGCGGGTTGGTCTTGTAGCGCGAGTTGAACAGCACCACCAGAAAGATGATCGGGAAGACGAAGAGGACGGCGGCAAACCACATCGGAATCCCGGTCTCGACGATTTCCGGGGTGACCAGCAGGTAGAACAGCAAGATCACCGGGAAAGCCAGTACCAGGTTGGCCAGAAACGACAGGAATGTGTCCAGCTTGCCGCCGAAATAGCCTGCCGGAAGGCCCAGCGTGATGCCGACCATGAAGGCAAAGACCGTCGCCGCCGGGGCGATCTGCAATACTCGGCGCGCGCCCATCACCACGCGGGAAAAGACGTCGCGCGCCAGGTGGTCGCCGCCGAGCAGGTAGTAGGGATAGGCGCCCTCGGTCGGGTTTTGCAATGCCGATCCGGGGGCGATGTTCTTCATCCCCGACAGTTGGGACAAGGGGTTGAAGGTGATGATCTGGATATGAAACAATTCATACGACCGCAGCCCGAGAGCTGGGATGGCCGGGGTGGCCACTTGCAGGTCGGCAAAGATGGCGGTGAACACCCAGAACAGCACGATGGCCAGGCCCATCAGGCCAACCGGGCTGTCCATCAGCTTGCCGAAAAGGCCCAGCCGTTTCTTGTAGCGGATCGACAGCGCGAAGGTGACCGCAAGTGCAATCCAGACCGGCAGAAAGCGCGCGAAGGCCAGCACCACGATGCCACGATTCCCGTCGGCGGCAAACACCAGCGTGGCCAGCAGCCACAGTGCGACCAACGCGACCAGCGCCCAGAACAGCAGGCTGGTCGCCCGCGCCAGGAAGGTCGGCGCATCGCCCGGCGCCTGTTGCAGGATCCAGCCGACCAGCGAGGCGAACAGCCCGAAGGCGGCGATGATCAGCGCTGTGCGCAACAGCATCGTCAGGACCGACTCGAAATCCACCGAGGCCCCACCGCGCAGCGACAGGAACAACAGAACGAAGACCGAGATGAACAGGAAAGCCCCTGCCAGCATTCCGGTGCGGAAAAGCGCGGTCTTGCCGTTGCCGCCGGCAAAGGCCACAAGCCCGCCGGTCATCGTGAACATGATCATCAGCGCCAGCACCGCAGCGACCGGAGAAGACAGGGTCGGGCCGTAGCTTCCGAACCAGGACAGGTTTTCCATCATTGTCTCCTCAGGCCAGCCGGATGCGGGGGTTCAGGAAGACATAGCCGACGTCCGAGATCAGCTGTGTCAACAACACGACCAGCACGGCCACGACCGAACAGGCCAGCAGCATGTTGATGTCGTTGTTGCCGGCGGCCTGCACCAGCGTCCAGCCGAAGCCCTTGTAGTTGAACAGGGTTTCCACGATGACGACGCCGTTCAGAAGCCAGGGGAACTGCAGCATGATCACCGTGAAGGGGGCGATCAGCGCGTTGCGCAGCGCGTGCCTTACCACCACCTGACGGAATGACACCCCCTTCAACCGCGCGGTGCGGATATATTGCTGGGTCATCACCTCGGTCATCGAGGCCCGCGTCATCCGCGCGATATAGCCGATGCCGTAAAGGGCGATGGTCATCACTGGCAGGCCAAAGTTCCAGAAGGTGATCTTGTCCATCGCGCTGGTGGCGGTGCCCTGAAACAGCGTCCGCCCCTCAATCCAGCCCATCGACGAAAGCCAGGGCGATATCCCCGCCGTGGCCGAGGCCAGCAGCGCCACGAAGATCACGCCCGAGACATATTCCGGCGTCGCGGTCGAGGCGATGGCAAAGGTCGACAACACCCGATCGGTGCGGCTGCCCTCGCGCATGCCCGACAGCACGCCCAGGGTCAGCGCGGTGGGGACCATCACGATCATCACCCACAGCATCAGCCAGGCGGTATGGCCCAGGCTGCGGCTCAGAATCTCGGTGACCGGTTTCTTGAAGACGGTGGACCAGCCCCATTCGCCTTGCAGGATACCGCAGAAATGCGCCGCACTTTCGGCAGGGGTTCCGGGCGGGATGCAGCGCCCGCGCATCGCGCCATCGACTTCGCGCGTCCAGCCGGGCATCACCCCCAGCCATTCGCCATAGCGGCGCAGCATCGAGGTCTTGAAGCCGTTCTCTTCAAGCCAGCTTTGCACCGCGGGCTCTTCCATCCGGACAGAGCCTTCGGATTTGGCCAGCTTGCGCAGGTTCGGTTCCAGGTTGGTCAGGGTAAAGACGATGAATGTCAGCGCAAGGGCGGTCAGAAGCATCACGCCGATACGGCGCAGGATGAAGGCAGGCATGGCGTGTCCTTTCCCATGGCGTGCAGGGGCAGCCGGGCGACCAAGGATGGCGGGCAGGACCGGCTGGGCCGGGAACTATTTGGGGAAGGCGGGAAGAGAGGCGATCGCCCCTCTTCCCGGTGTCGTCAGTGTCGGGCGATCAGGCCGCGATCCACCACTTGTACTGGTGATGCTCAAAGGTGGCGTGGATCGGGCAGTCTTTCACCTTCGGATCGGCATGGCGGTACAGCGAGCGCCAGTAGGGCTGCACCATGACGCCCTGTTCCTGCATGATCTGTTCGATCCGCTCCATCAGCTTGCTCCGCTCGGCCGCGTCGGCAACCGACATCGCCTTGCCCAGCAACTCATCGAACTCGGCATTGGAAAACGCGCTTTCGTTCCAGGCTTCGCCAGTGCGGTAGGCCAGCGCCAGAATCTGAACGCCAAGCGGGCGCATGTTCCATTCGGTGGCGCTGAACGGGTATTTGGTCCAGTCGTTCCAGAAGGTCGAGCCCGGCAGAACCGTGCGCTTGATCTTGATCCCGGCGTCGCGGATCTGTGCCGCAACCGCGTCACAAGTTGCGGCCTGCCAGGCGTCGTCGATCGAGATCAGCTCAAACTCGTGGTCGGCCATCCCGGCAGCTTCGATCGCGGCTTTGCCGGCGGCAGGGTCTACCACCAGCGCGGGTAGCTTGAAGTACTCGGGGTGGATCGGGCAGACATGGTGGTTTTCCGCCAGCGTGCCAAGGTTGGAATAGCCCAACTCCAGCACGATCTTGTTGTCGACGCATTGCACCAGACCCTTGCGGACATTGACGTCCTTGTAGTCTTCGGCACCCTCGTTGAACCGCACCGCAATGGTGGCCGAGGTGATGGCTTCGGTTTTGACCCAGCCCAGCGCGTCCAGCACGTCGATGAACTCGCCGGTGGTCTGGTAGACCGCGTCGATCTCGCCCGAACCGGCGGCGGCCACTTCGGCAGCCGGGTCGGTGCCAAGGTCGATATACTCGATCTTGTCCAGGTACGGCCCGCCATAGACAGCGGTGCCCCACCAGGTGTGGTCGGCGTTCTTCGCCAATACCTGCTTGACGCCAACCTCGTTGGTTTCCGGCAGGTAAGGTCCGGTGCCGATCGGGTTCGTCGAGGGGTCGCCGTTGTCGTAAGACTTGTGCACCACTGCGGCCGGATAGTCGGCCATGCCCGCAATGACGGTGACGTCGGGCGCATTCAGCTTCAGCTTCACGGTCAGCGGATCGACCACGGTGATCGCGCCATCGGCGGCCAGCTTGGTGTCGGCATTCATCAGGCTGGACATGCGGCCGGCCATCGAGTTGCCTTCGACGTTGCCGTCGCACCAGCGGGTGATGTTGTTGGCCACGTCATCGGCGGTAAAGTCATCGCCGTTGTTCCACTTGACGCCGGAACGAACCTTCAGCGTGTATTCGCTGGCGTCGTCATTGGCTTCCCAGCCTTCCAGCAGCATGCCGCGGATCGAGCCGTCGTTGTTGTACTCGACCAGGTAGTCCAGCCAGCCGCGGGTAAAGTTGGAGATCTGGCTCCAGTCGGCGGTGCGCGGGTCTTTCAGGCCCTTGGTCTCCATCGACATGCGCAGCGTGCCGCCGGCGACGGGAGTCTCCTGTGCCACGGCGGGCGCATTCATTCCGATCAGCCCATAGGCGGCAGCTGCCGACACGCCGAGCGCGGTAGAGCGGGCAAGGAATTCGCGGCGGCTCAGCGTGCCGGCGCGCACTTCCTCGGCATACATCTGTGCCGCGGGGTGCAGCGTCGAAGATGCGGTAAAGTCCTTCATTCGTTTGTCTCCCTGTCAGGTTATCCGGTAACGGTCTTCATGCCGATCGGTCGCGGGGGAGAGGGCGTTTTCGACTTGCGCGAACACCGCGCAAAGGTCCGGTCTGATGCCGATCCTTCGTCCCCCCGATTGCGCCATAGCGCATGAATTGCGCTAGTGCGTCAATGTCTGTCTCAGACGCCTCACGCGCTGAAACCGACATTCCTTGCCTCTGTGCGACCCAAGGGTGTCGCGTTTTGACCATCGGGTCAAGGCCGCGGTCGGGTTTTCCTTTCCCGGCCCGGCGTCGCGCCAGGTTGCAGGTCTTTCGGACGCGTGTTTCCGCCCTTTGATCGCCGCCCGTCGCCCGTGATCAGGGCGCGCGACGAAAGGCCGAGGGCGATTTTCCGGTCAGATGCTGGAAGGCGCGGGTGAAATAGGCTGCCGAGTTGAAGCCCAGCTCGTCGGCGATCCGCCCCACCGGGATGCGCGTTTCGGCCAGCAACTTGCGCGCCTCGAAGATGCGCCGGTCCTGCAACAACGCACTTGCCGACCGCCCGCAGGCCGCATTGCAGCAGCGCGTCAGATGCGTCGGCGTGACACCCAATGCGGCGGCAAACTCCGCCACCCCCATGCCGCTGCGGAAGTCCCGCTCCAGCAATGCGGTATAGCGTGCCACCAGACGGCGCGTCGCATCCGGCTTTGGCGTCTCTGATTCGGCCTTCTTGGCCTGCCGTTCGATCCAGACCCCCATCAGGCCCAGATAATGCCGGGTCGCCCGCTCATGCGCCGGGGTGTTGCTGTCCATCTCTCGCAGGATGCTGTCCAGAAGCACGTTGAGCTCTTGCTGGGCATGCACTTCGCGAATGCGCAGATGCACCGGCGCCTTGGGCAGCGTCACGTCGCAGTTGCGGCCGAGGAACACCGCCGTACCAAAGACCGCAGGCCCGGCCTCGAAGCCATGCATCACACCGGCGGGAATGAAGATGGCGTTGTTGGCGGTATAGCCGCGCGTCACGCCCGAAATGGTGATCCGCCCCTGACCTTTGGTGAACCACAGAAAGCACGGCTCGGACAGCGACCGCATCGCCTCCACGCGCCAGCGTCCGGCAGCGGCAAGGCGGGAAATAGCCATCAACCGCAGGCTTGAAACAGGGGAAAGGTCTTGCATCTTTGACGGGAATCCATTCCGGGGGTGATCAAAGGTTAGCCGCGGCAGATACCGCAACCAAAGCGAAAAGATGGCCAAAACGCAAACTTGTCCACAGCTTGGGCGGAAAGCTGTGCATAACCCTGTGGATCGGCGGAACTCTGCCTAAATGAGGGCGATTTCTCGCCAGTCGCGCATCCGGCTGCGAAACCAGGTGCGTTGCCGCTTGGCATATTGTCGGCTGGCCAGCTTCGCGGATTCAACCGCCACCGACAGGCCGATTTCGCCGCGCAGATGCGCCGCCAGTTCCGCCGCCCCGATGGCGCGTGCACTGGGGCGGTCAGGGTCCCGGAACGGCAGTTCCGCCCGCACCTCGTCCAGCGCGCCACCCGCCATCATTGCGTCGAACCGCGCCTCGATGCGGGCGTTCAGCCAGCCCGCCTCGGGCCGCAGCACCAGAGACTCGGCCCCCGAAACCAGCGCAGGCGCCGTCTCCGCCTGCCACGACGCCAGCCCCCGCCCGGTAGTCTGCAACACCTCCCAAGCCCGCTGCACCCGTGCGGGATTGGCCAGATCGATCCGCGCTGTCGTTGCCGGATCCAGCCCCGCAACCATGGCCGGAAAATCTCCCAGGCGTAGCGCATCGCCCGCCGCCCGCACATCCGGCGGCACCGCCGGTATCTCGGCCAACCCCTCGGTCAGCGCCATGAAATACAACCCAGTGCCGCCCACGATCACCACCGGCTGGCCAACTAGCCCGGCCACCTCGCGCAACCAATGGCCCACCGAATAGTCGGCATCGCGCCCCACATGACCATAAAGCGCATGGGGCAGCACCGCCTCGTCAGCCACCGAAGGCCGCGCCGTCAGCACTCGCCAGCAGGCGTAAACCTGCAAGGCATCGGCATTGACGATCACCCGCCCGTCGCGCGCCGCCAATTCCATCGCCAAGGCCGACTTGCCGCTGGCCGTCGGCCCGGCGATCAACACCGGCGCCTCGCGGGAAATGATGTGCAGTGGCAATCCCTTCATCAGTCCTCAAATATCCCGCAGGGGGTCCGGGGAGGCGAAGCCCCCCGGTTCCGCCCGAAGTCACCGGTTGAACCTGCCGCCGTTTTCCAGCATTTTGCGGCGCAATCCAAGTCCGCACCGACCTACAGGGGTTCCCATGTCCACATCCGCCGACCAGGGCGTCAAATATACCCGCGTCATGCTCAAGATTTCGGGCGAGGCGCTGATGGGCGACCAGGGCTATGGCCTGCATCCCCCTACCGTGCAACGCATCGCCGAAGAGGTGAAATCGGTCCACGACCTCGGCGTCGAGATCTCGATGGTGATCGGTGGCGGCAACATCTTTCGTGGCCTGCAAGGCAGCGCGCAGGGGATGGAACGCACCACCGCCGACTACATGGGCATGCTGGCCACGGTGATGAACGCTCTGGCCATGCAATCGGCACTGGAACAGATCGGCGTCTTCACCCGGGTCATCTCCGCCATCCCGATGGATCAGGTGTGCGAGCCCTACATCCGCCGCCGCGCCGTGCGCCACCTGGAAAAAAAGCGCGTCTGCATATTCGCCGCCGGCACCGGCAACCCCTATTTCACCACCGACACCGCCGCCACGCTGCGGGCCTCGGAAATGGCCTGCCAGGCGATTTTCAAGGGCACCAAGGTTGACGGAGTCTATGACAAGGACCCCAAGAAACACGCCGATGCCAAACGTTATGACAATGTGAGCTATGACGAGGTGCTGGAAAAACACCTTGGCGTGATGGACGCCACCGCTATCGCGCTGGCGCGCGACAACCGCTTGCCGATCATCGTCTTCAGTTTGGATGAGCCTGGCGGCTTCCGCGGCATTCTGGCGGGCAAGGGCACCTATACCCGTGTCGGAGACTGAAAACCGGCGCGCCGGGGCGATGGGTGGACCCGCGCGGTTTGCGCGGAGCCACCCGTCCTGCGGGCGTCCCGCAAAACGCCCGCTTTGATTTTCCGGCGCCCGCCCGCTAGAAGGGGCGTCAAAAGCATGAGGGACCACTCCAAATGTCCGCAGACTTCGAACTTGATACCGACGATCTGACCCGCCGCATGGATGGCGCGATTGGCGCCTTGCGCACCGAATTCGCCAGCCTGCGCACCGGCCGCGCCTCGGGTTCCATGCTGGAACCGATCCAGGTCGACGCCTATGGCCAGATGACGCCGATCAACCAGCTTGGTACCGTCAACGTGCCGGACTCCCGCATGGTCACGATCAACGTCTGGGACAAGGGCATGGTCGCCAAGGTGGAAAAGGCCATCCGCGAATCCGGCCTCGGCATCAACCCGCAGCTCAACGGCACCATCATCATGCTGCCGATCCCAGAACTGAACGAACAGCGCCGCAAGGAACTGTCCAAAGTGGCCGCGCAATATGCCGAACACGCCCGCGTGGCAGTTCGCAACCTGCGCCGCGACGGTATGGATCAGGTGAAGAAGGCCAAGAACGACGGCCTGTCGGAAGACGATGCCAAGTTCTGGGAAGGCGAGGTCCAGGAGATGACCGACAAGTACATCAAGCTTGTCGACCAGACGCTTGACGGCAAACAACACGAAATCATGCAGGTCTAGGCACAGCGCATGGCCGCCCCCCAACCCGCCGCGCTGCGCCACGCAGGCCATGTCGCCATCATCATGGACGGCAACGGTCGCTGGGCCACCAACAAGGGCTGGCCGCGGCTTGTCGGGCACAGGAAGGGCGCCGAACGGGTGAAAGAAATCGTCCGCATCGCGCCCGATCTTGGCATCGACTGGCTGACCCTATACGCCTTTTCCACCGAGAACTGGAAGCGCTCCACCGAAGAAGTCCTTGGCCTAATGGCGATTTTCGCCCGCTACATCCAGCGCGAGGCCGACCGGCTGGCCGCCGAAGGCGTGCGGATGCGCTTTATCGGCGACCGCACCCGCCTTGCCCCCAGATTGCAGCGCCTAATGTCGGGGATTGAGGCCAAGACCGCCCATCTCAGCCGACTGAACCTGACCGTCGCCATCAACTACGGCGGCCGCGACGAGATCCTGCGCGCCGCCCGCGCCCTTGCCTGCGACAGTGCCGAAGGCCGCTTTGACGCAGCCGACTTGACCGAGGCCGCCTTTTCGGCGCGGTTGGACACCGGCGGTTTGCCCGACCCAGACTTGGTGATTCGCACCTCAGGCGAGACTCGGACCTCGAACTTCCTGCCCTGGCAGGCGGCTTATGCCGAATACGAATTCACCGAAACCCTTTGGCCCGATTTCTCGCCTGACGAGCTGGACACGATCCTGAAACGCTTTTCCAATCGCGACCGCCGGTTTGGCGGGGCGAAGCCATGACCGAAGCCCCCCAAGCCGCGCAACCGGCCGCCAACCGCTGGTCAGACCTGCGCCCGCGCATCTTGTCGGCGCTGGCCATGGTGGTGGTCGGCGCCGTTGCCATCTGGCACGGCGGCGTGTTTTTTGCAGAGCTCGCGGTGCTTTGCACCGGTTTGATGATGTGGGAACTGGCCCGCATTACTCGCGGTCCGGGCTATGACGCCTCTATCCTTCTGGGCATGCTGGCCGCGGCGGTGCTGGCGCTGAATGTCTTCGTGCCGCTGGTTTGGGTCGTGCCGCTGATGGTGCTGCCGGTTCTGGTCGGACTGATCGCCCCGCGCCGAGATGCGGGCGTCTTTGTCGCTTATGCGCTGGTCATCATGGCCACCGGCTGGGCGCTGGTGGCGCTGCGCCATTCGGGGGGGCTGGTGCCGGTGATGTGGCTTCTGGCCGTGGTCGCCGCCTCTGACGTGTTGGGCTATTTCGCCGGGCGCACCCTGGGCGGGCCAAAATTCTGGCCGAAGGTCAGCCCGAAAAAGACCTGGTCGGGCACCATTGCCGGCTGGCTGGGGGCCGCCCTGGTGGGTGCAGGCTTCTGGGCGGCGGGGCAGGGCCCGCTGGCGCTGATCTGGGTTTCGCCGCTGGTTGCCCTTGCCGGGCAGATGGGCGACATTGCCGAAAGCGCCATCAAGCGCCGCGCCGGGGTCAAGGACAGCTCCAACCTCATCCCCGGCCACGGCGGGCTGATGGACCGTTTTGACGCGCTGGCCTTTGCCGCGATCCTGACCGTGCTGCTGCTGCCCGTCTTGCGTCTCTTTCCGGCGGCGGGCTGACGCCCATGCGCCGGATCTCGATCTTCGGGGCCACCGGGTCGGTCGGCGAGCAGACCATCGACCTGATCGAGCGGGCAGGCGGAGCCAGCACCTTCCGTACCGTCGCCCTGACCGGTGGCCGCAACATTGCCCGGCTGGCCGAACAGGCGCACGCCCTGCGTGCCGAAATCGCCGTCTGCGCCGATCCGGCCGACCTGCCTGCCCTTCGGGAAGCCCTTGCCGGAACGCAGATCGAAACCGCCGCCGGGCCTCTGGCGATTGCCGAGGCGGCCGATCGCCCTGCCGACTGGACCATGTCCGCC
>JBATAV010000800.1:0-3054 GCA_049662025.1 Paracoccaceae bacterium
CCCGTCGCCGCTGCCCCGGCCTGATCCAGCGCGATTCGTTCGGCATGCGGGCGGCCGCCGGGTCGGGTAAAGCCGCGGCCGACGACCACGCCCGCCTTCACGATGACGCAGCCGACCGAGGGGTTGGGCCAGGTCGACCCAAGGCCCCGCGCCGCAAGGCGCAGGGCATGGGCCATGTGGGCCCCGTCTTCGGGCGGGCCGGTCACTCTTCCGGCTTGTCGCCGGGCCGCAACTCGCTGACAAAGCGGTCGAAATCGTCCGCGGCCTGGAAGTTCTTGTAAACGCTGGCAAACCGCACATAGGCGACGGTGTCGATCCGGGCCAGAGATTCCATCACGATATCGCCGATCTGTTTCGACGGGATGTCGGTTTCGCCAAGGCTTTCCAGCCTGCGGACGATTCCACTGATCATCTGGTCGATCCGTTCCGGGTCGATCGGGCGTTTCTGCATGGCGATGCGGATCGCGCGTTCCAGCTTGTCGCGGTCGAAATCCTCGCGCTTGCCTGAGGACTTGATCACCACCAAGTCGCGCAGTTGCACCCGCTCATAGGTGGTGAAGCGCCCGCCGCAGGCGGGGCAGAACCGGCGGCGGCGGATGGACACATGGTCCTCGGCCGGGCGCGAATCCTTCACCTGGGTGTCGATATTGCCGCAGAATGGGCAGCGCATCGGCTCCCTCCTTGCTTGTTGTTGTTGGCCTGCCTCTAGGTCCGGGTGTTTTCCCCGGTTCATGCCCCGACTATAGGAGCGGGTCGCGCATCTGGGCCAGCGTGAAGTTTCGCCCCCCGTATATGGGGGCGGCACTGTGGCGTTGCGGACTCAGGCCGAGGCTTGGAGCCGGGGCTGCAGTCTGGGTTGCGGTCAGGGGTTTCGGTCAGGGGCAGGGGGCGGGCTGCCAGGCGTTGCTGGTGTAATTCCAGCATTGGCCGATGGCGGTCTTGCGCTCGTAAAGCAGATCGAGGGTGCTGCTGACGCGGCCCTTGTCGCAGGTGACCTGGGCCTGCAACTTGTCACCCTTCATGACGTTGACGCCGCCTTGCAACACCGACGGCGGGTCCGCCTCGTCCATCATCTTGTCGGTCGCGGCCCAGACTTCGTAGCTATAGCCCTTGTTGTGAAAGGCCAGGCTGTCCCACATCGTGCGGCCAATGCCGTTCCATGGCACATAGTCGGCGTCTTGCAGGGGAACGGTCAGGCTAAGGTCGGGCCTGGCGACGGTGCCGTAGCGGTAGGTGACGGTGGTGCCTTGCAGGCAGACCTGGATGGCCTTCTTGCCAGCGGGGCAGAAGAAGATCTCGGTGCCAGCGGGGCAATCGGCCAGGGCCGGCAGCGGCAAAAGGGCAATCAGAACGACAGCGGCGCGCATTCGGGGCCTCCATTTGCGCAAACTGTGCCGGGGCAAAGCCGCAAGTGCAAGATGGTGCAGGGTGGGGTTAACCCCACCGTCCTGCCCTTTCCGCCCCGCGCCCGCCCCTACCTTCCCCACCATGAGAGGTCCCGCCCTGGCCCTTTGCGTCCGCCCCGGAAAAGTGCTAACAAAGGGTTAAATGCGACCGCCTAACCCATTGATATCCCACAGCCGGACCCAGCGTCCCGACTCGGGACAGCCCGGAAAGCCCGCCCCATGATCCTCTACGGCATCTCCACCTGCGACACCTGCAAGCGCGCCCTGAAAACCCTGGCCGCCGCCGGCAAGAAGGTCACCTTCCGCGACATCCGCACCGACCCGCTTTCCGAGGCTGAAATCGCCGAAATCGTCCATGAATTCGGCTCCAATGCCGTGAACACCCAGTCCACGACCTACCGCGCCTTCAGCGATTTCCTGAAAGCATCCGACCCCGAGGACCAGATCAAGGCCCAGCCAACGGTGATGAAGCGGCCCGTCATCAAGGCGGACCGCTGGCACCTCGGCTGGGACGCCCGGACCGAAGCCGCCCTCATCGCCTAGGGTGGGTGAAACGCACCGCCCCTAAAGCAGCTTCAGATCGCCCGCCGAATCCCGGCCATCGCGGCCCGAAAGCAACTCATAAGCCACCTTCTGGTTGTCGTTCAGCCCCGTCAGCCCGGCGCGCTCCACCGCCGAGATATGAACGAACACATCCTTGCCCCCGTCATCGGGCGCGATGAAGCCAAAACCCTTGGTCGAGTTGAACCATTTCACGGTGCCTGTCGGCATTCCGTCTCTCCCCGTTCGAAATCCCCCCGGCACCATTGCCGCAAGGGGCGTAGCCGCCAGGTCTTCCAGGGCCTTCCGTCGCAGAGAGGCAGTCAGAAAGTCTGTCGTCACTATCCCCGATGATGCCATCCCGCCGCCGAAAATCAAGCCGCAACGCGACTCGTCGCCACCGGTCGCAGGAAATTGCCCAGCAAACGGTCGGCCGACAGCGGGCCCGCCCCCTTCACCACCAGCACCGCCAGCAGCAGCATCCACAGCGCCCGCTGATCCGCGATCACCGCGTCCGAGGCCCGGTCGAACCAGGCGCCGAAGCCCACGCCATGGCCGAAGACATCCGTCAGGCTCTGCACCGCGACAAAACCCGCCATCCCCAGCGCCGCGAACCGCGTCAGCAACCCTAGCACGATCAGCGTGGGCAGCGCGAATTCCGCCCAGGTGCCCGCCAGCACTATCAGCCACCGCAAGGCGCCCATCTTCGAGGGATCAAAGCCCGCCGCCTCCATCGCCCGCGGGAAAATCTGCGCATAGGCCCCGACCGAAGGGCTGAACGGCCCGTCGCCCAACTTGGTCAGCGCCGACGACCAGAAATAGCCCAGCAGAACCGCGGCAAAAACCAGCCGCGCCAGCGTCGGCAGAATCCATTCCTGCCGCGAAAATGAATCCGCAAGTCGTTGATAAAGCGTGATCATTCAGAAATCTCCACGATTGCACCCGCTGCCAGCATCAACCCCAGCGCGGCGCCCGCATCAAACCCCTCGCCGCCTGCGTCAATCGCCGCGGCAAGCGTCTCCCCCTGGCCCAAAGCCGCGACAAGGGCCCCGCCGCCCGGTGGCAACAGATGCGGCACAGGGTCGAACCCGCGGCGCAAGACCAGCAC
>JBATAV010000801.1:0-4489 GCA_049662025.1 Paracoccaceae bacterium
GGCCATGGTCATGGCGGACAAAGGCCGCGCCCGGATCGGCGCAACCCGGACAATCGTCCCCGTCGTGAAGGTGATGGGCCATGGCCACCTCTTGACCTGTTATAGTATTACATACATATATACCCGACATCCTGCACTGCCAAGGCTTTCCGATGCGCCTTCTGATCGCACTTCTCCTGACCAGCACAGCCGCCCTGGCCGAGGTGCCAGCCGTCGTCACCGACATCGCGCCGGTGCAGTCGTTGGCCGCCGCGGTGATGGGCGACCTCGGAACGCCGACCCTGCTACTGGACCGTGGCGCCTCGCCGCACGGGTTTCAGTTGCGGCCCAGCCAGATGCGGGCCATCGCCGATGCCGACCTGGTGGTCTGGATCGGGCCGGAGCTGACGCCCTGGCTGGAGAAATCCTTGCAGACAAGGGCGCCAGAGGCGGCCATCCTGGGCCTTCTGGCCGCGTCGCAGACCCACCGGCAAGGCTTTTCCCAGGCCGAAGACCCAGACCACGACCACGACCACGGCGGCCTGGACCCGCATGCCTGGCTGGACCCCACCAACGGCAAGGCCTGGCTGGGGCTGATCGCGGCCGAGTTGTCGCGGCTGGACCCCGACAATGCCACCATCTACGCCGCCAATGCAGCCTTGGCGGCGGCGGCCATCGACAGCGCCGATGCGCAGGCGGCGGGGCTGCTGGCCCCGGTGAAGACGCGCCCCTTCATCGCCTTTCACGATGCCTATGGCTATTTCACCGCCCATTTCGGGCTGACGCTGGCGGGAACCGTCGCGCTTGGCGATGCGGCCTCGCCCGGCGCGCGCCATCTGGCCGAATTGCGCGCCCGCATCGATACCGGCAGCATTCCCTGCATTTTCCCCGAGGTGCAGCACGACCCCGCGCTGGCAGCCCAAATGGCCGCAGGCACCGGCATCACGCTGGGCGCCCCGCTTGACCCTGTCGGCTCGATGCTCGAACCGGGGCCAGCGCTATACCCCGATCTGATCCTGTCGATGGCCCGCACCCTTGCCGCCTGCCCGCCCTGATGCACTCTTTGCCCCTTGACCGGGCCCCCGCCTCGGGCCACGACTGCCCATCATGACCGCCCGGCCGCATATCCCCGGCATAGCCCCCTTTGGCGTGACTGCCGAAGGCCGGCAGGTCGACCGGATCACCCTGGCCGATGATCGTCTGACGGTCTCGCTGCTCAGCCTTGGGGCGACGCTGCAGGGGCTGTGGCTGGACGATATTGCCCACAGCCTGACGCTTGGCTCTGACAGCCTGCGCGACTACGAAACCGCCGCCAGCTATTTCGGCGCCCTTGTCGGCCCGGTGGCAAACCGCATTGCCGGGGCCTCGGCCAATGTCGCGGGCCAACACTGCCGGTTTGACGCCAACGAAGGCCCCACCACACTGCATTCCGGCCCGTCCGGCATTCATAGCCATATCTGGCACCTGGCGGACCAAAGCGAAACCGGCGCCACCTTCACCCTTGATCTGGGGAATGGCCTGGGCGGATTCCCCGGCAACCGCCAGCTGTCCGCCCGCTTCAGCCTGCCCGGCAATGCCACCCTGCGGCTGGATCTTGCCGCTACCACCGACAAGCCGACGCCGATGAGCCTGGCCAATCACAGTTACTGGAACCTTGACGGCATGCCCTGCTGGACCGGCCATCGCCTGCAGATCGCCGCCGACCACTGGCTGCCCGTCGACGCCCGGCTTGTCCCGACCGGAGAGGTCAGGCCCGCCGCCGCCGAAATGGATTTCCGCCACCCCCGGCGCCTGCTTGCCGAAGCCCCCGCGCTGGACCACAACTTCTGCCTTGCTGCGGCCAAAGGCGCCCTGGCAAAGGCCTCCACCCTGACCGGCGCCAGCGGAATATCCATGCAGATCCTGACCACCGAACCGGGCCTTCAGGTCTATGACGGCCGCAGCCCCATCCGCCCCGGCGACGCCCCCTATGCGGGCCTTGCACTGGAGCCGCAACTCTGGCCCGACGCGCTGCACCACCCGGATTTCCCGAACCCGGTCATCACGCCCGACCGCCCATACCGCCAGACCACCGAATGGCGTTTCAGCCGCCGCTGACCGGCTGTCAGCGCGCGCTCAGACCAACCCGGCGCGCTTGAACAACGCCTTGATGTCGGCCTCGGGCCGGGCACCGAAATGACCGATCACCTCGGCAGCCGCGATACAACCCATCCGCCCCGCCACCGCCAGATCGGCCCCTGTCGCCAGCCCGTAGATGAAGCCCGCGGCGAACTGGTCGCCCGCCCCGGTGGCGTCCACCGGCACCACGGCGGTGACCGGCACCACAGCCTCTTCCTCGCCGCGCACCACCACCACGTCATGGCCCGACCTTGTGCAGACCACCGTCCCGGCATCCACGGCGGCCCGTTCCAGCGCCGCCGACAAGTCGGTCTGGTAAAGCGATTCCCATTCGTGTTCATTGCCGATGACGAAATCCAGCTCTTTCACCAGGCGGCGGAAACTGTCGCGGTGGCGGTCCACGCAGAACGGATCACTCAGGGCGATGCCCGCCTTGCCGCCGGCCGCGCGGGTCAACCGTGCCGCGCGCTCGAATGCCTCTTTCCCCTTCGGCTTGTCGTAAAGATAGCCCTCCAGGAACAGGATCTCGGCCTTTCCGGCCACGGAATCCGACACATCTTCCGGCCCCAGCTCGCTGGAAATACCCAGATAGGTGTTCATCGACCGCTCGCCATCGGGCGAGACGAAGATCATTGACCGAGAGGTCGGCAATTCACCGCCCCTGACCGCAGGGTTCACGAAATCGGTGCCCTCTTCGGCCATGCTTTGCGCATAGAACCGCCCCAGCGCATCGTCATGCACCCGGCCGATAAAGCCGGTTGAAAGCCCCAGCGAGCCAATCCCCGCGATGGTATTTGCGACCGAGCCGCCCGGCGCCTGCCGCCGGTTCTTCATCGCGGCATAGAGCATCTCGCCCCGCTCGCGCTCGACCAGCTGCATGATGCCCTTCCCGATCCCCATCAGGTCCAGAAAGCTGTCATCCGCGGTCGAGAACACGTCCACGATGGCGTTCCCGATGCCCACAACCTGATAGGTCTTCATGTCTTCTCTCCGAACTTTTCTTCGTAAAGGCACCACTCCGCGATCGGGCAGATGCCGCATTTCGGGTTGCGCGCGGTGCAGATATACCGCCCGTGCAGGATTAGCCAGTGATGCGCGTGGTGCTGAAACTCGGCCGGCACGTTGTCCTCGATGGCGCGTTCGACTGCCGCCTCGTCACGACCCGGTGCGATGCCACTGCGGTTGCCGACGCGGAAGATATGGGTGTCCACCGCCTGCGCGGGCTGGTGGAACCACATGTTCAGAACCACATTGGCCGTCTTGCGCCCCACCCCCGGCAGAGTCATCAGTGCGGCGCGGCTTGAAGGAACCTCGCCACCGTAAACCTCGATAAGCCGCTGGCTGAGCTTGATGACGTTCTTCGCCTTGTTGCGAAACAGGCCGATGGTCTTGATGTGCTGGATCAAGCCTTCCTCGCCCAGCGCCAGCATCTTTTCCGGGCTGTCGGCCACCGCAAACAACCCTCGCGTGGCGCGGTTCACCCCCTTGTCGGTGGCCTGCGCGCTCAGCGCGACGGCCACCAGCAGGGTGAAGGCGTCCCGATGCTCCAATTCACCCTTCGGCTCGGCCTCCGCCTCGCGGAACCGGGTGAAGACGGCCTTCATGGCCGGATAATCAAGCTGGCGCACCATGGTTTTCCCTCTGCCATGCCGCATCCCGCGGGGCAAGCCCGCAAAGCCGCAGGAAACGGGTCGCGGGGCGGCCGATCCCGCCGTAAGGTCTGCACCAAGGAGACCACCATGACCGACCAATCCCCCGCCTACCACTTTGCCGTCATCGGCCGCGCGCTTGCCGTCATCGACGAGGCGCCGCCCGGCCTGACGCTGGACGACCTTGCCGCCCGGATGAACATGTCCCCGGCGCATTTCCAGCGCACCTTCAGCCAATGGGTCGGCGTTTCCCCCAAGCGTTACCAGCAATACCTGACGCTGACCCACGCCCGCCGCCTTCTGGCCGAACGCCACACCACCCTTGCCACCGCGCATGATCTGGGCCTGTCGGGCACCGGCCGGCTGCACGATCTTTTCCTGACATGGGAGGCAATGTCGCCCGGCGACTATGCCCGCGGCGGCGACGGGCTGACCATTCTCTGGGGCTGGTTTGACAGCCCCTTCGGCCCCGCACTGGTGATGGGCACCGACAAGGGCATCTGCGGCGTCGGCTTTGCAGATGAGGCAGGCTCCAAGGCCGCGATGACGGACTTGACCGCCCGCTGGCCCAAGGCCACCTATGTCGAAGCGCCCGGCAGGCTCGCCCCCTGGGCCAAAGCCGCCTTCGGCACCGATCCGGGCCGCTGCGCACCCCTGCACCTGATCGGCGCGCCGTTCCAGATCAAGGTCTGGGAAGCGCTCTTGTCCATTCCCACCGGCCATGTCACCACCTATGGCGACAT
>JBATAV010000802.1:0-4445 GCA_049662025.1 Paracoccaceae bacterium
CGTTGACTTCGAAACAAGACAGCAGAAACTGAACGAGGCAGGTGTCTAGGAAACTGGGGGCACCTCAGTCCCGAGAATTCGCCTCTGTCACGTTCGAGGGGGCGCTCCAATGCTTCGATCTCAGCACGGGCCAACGCGTCGGCAAGGTCCCGCCACTCTGGCGTATCAAGGCGAACTTGAAGGCCTTGGTTGGCAATGTATTCCTGCACGACTGGTTGGATCCAGCGTGTTTCGCCAGACGCGAAACTTGATCGCAGAGCTGCCAGGCGTCGCGTCCGGAGGCTATGGTAGAAGTCGCGGGCGCCAGCCATGAGTTCGAAATCCGTCGTCGCATTGATGATTGATGCAGCCGTATGGCCTGAAGTGCGCTGTTCCTCTGCGAGCACGTCGAGAGCACGCTCTTTTTCGGCAGAGATATCCGCAGCTGTCGGCATGGCTGCCCGTTTTTCCTGGTCGCGCAATATTACGCTGGCGTAATGGCCTTTCGCCGCGGCGGAGAGCGTGGGCGACGGCATATTCTTGCGCGCGTCGAAGATCTCCTGTGCTTCGTCGATCTTGGCGAAAAAGGAATTGATGATGCCGTGCGCGAGCTTTTCGCGCGACTTGGCATCCGATGGCAAGTCCTTGGCGACAAGCTCACGCCCGCCGATGATGTCGCGCAGCTCCTCAGGAACCGTGATGCGGACGATCCATCGGCCCCTGATTTTCTGGACGTATTTCATACCCTCTCCAAGACCCTGTTTGTAGCAGCTTTTGTAGCACGGTTTGTAGCAAAGACCCTTGGGAAACAAGGGTATCTTTGAAATACAATGCGCTAAGAGGGGGTAGGGTGAGAGGCTGGACAACGACCCAAGCGAGGCGCTCGCCCGCGCCAACCTCTCGGCGGTGGATATAGGCGGGACGGCGCGGGATGGCAAGGCCGCTGGCAGGGCCGGGGGGCGGCAAAGCCATGTCGAAGGCGATGGACAAGCGGCCCTGGCCGCGCTCTGTCAGATCAGCCCGGCCATCCGCGCTCCGGCCAGCAGGTCCGGCGCCAGATGATGCGCCCAGCGCCCGACGGTCGGCGCGATATCGGGCACCTGCACCACCACGCAGCCCGCCCGATGTGCCGATTCCGCACCGGTCTCGCTGTCTTCGAACACCAGGCAACGCGCCGGAACGACCCCCAGCAGGCTGGCCGCCAGCAGATAGGGATCGGGCGCGGGCTTGGCTGCCGTCACGTCGTTCAGCGTCACCACATGGGCGAAGGAATCGGCGATCCCGGCAATCGCCAGCTTGCGATGCGCCCCCTCGCGCCCGGTCGAGGTGACCAGAACCCGCGGCAGATCCGGCGTGGCCAAAAGGTCCGCCGCGCCCCGCTTCAGCGGCAGCCCCTGCGCCACCCCTGCGTCGAACCCCGCCCTCCAGTGGCTGCTGACGGACTCCAGATCGGCCCCCGGCAGGGCGGCGCGGATGATCCGTGCGGCGGTCGGCTCGTCCTTGCCGATCAGACTGTGCATGAAGGCTTCGTCCACCGCATGGCCATGCGCGGCAAAGGCCAGGATACCGGTCGCTGCGGCGATGGTCTCGGTGTCGACAAGGGTTCCGTCGAGGTCGAAGAATATGGCGTCGTACATCGTGTCCCGCTGCAACCCTTTTCACCGGCAAGCGCGCCGGCGGCTGGGCCACACCTTGTCACGACGGCAGGGCAGGCGAAAGGGCAGGTCTACAGGAACAGCCGGAAGCGGTGGAAGCCCTCGTCGGTCAGGCCGATGAACTCGGGCCGCAGATGCCCGGCCTCGGCCAGATGGGTGCGGGCGGTCGCGCCGGTGTCAAGCGTCGCCGTCGTGCCGGGCAGCGGCCGAAAGGCCCAGCCCTCGCCGAAGGTGCAGATGCGCCCGTCGATCCGGCCTGTGCGCTGGATGAAGCCGCGCAGCACATCGGTCAGCAGGATGCGCTCTTCCAGCACCACGTCTTCCGGGCGGGGCGGAATCATCCCCAGACTTCCGCCGATCCGGTAGTTGTTCGAGACCATCACGAACCGGTCGTCGGCCCCGATCGGTCGCCCGCCGATCCGCAGGTCGGTGACGCGCCGTGACAGCGGCCGGATCAACTGGCCACGCGGGTCATAGCGGGCGGGCCGGGTCAGGTCGATGCGGTAGCTGACGCCGTGGAAGGTGGCGAAGGCATAGCCGGGAAAGGCCGGGTCGATCAGCGGCTGATCCTGCATCCCGGGCAGCAACTGAACATAGACCGCAGCCGAACGCTCGATCTGTTCGGCAAGCTCGGCCCCGGTGATGCGGATCGCCACGGCGGTGTTCGGGAACGGGTAGAGGTCGAAGAGATGGCGCACCGACAGGTCGCCAGCTGCGATGTCGGTATAGTTCAGCGGCCCACCGCGCCCACCCGAGCGGTAGGGGGTGGCGGTGGCAATCACCGGCAGCGCAGCGAAAGGCGTTCCGGCCAGCGCGAGGCGGGCGTAATTCATCTTCGCCGCGGCGACCAGGCACATCGCCCGGACGTCCGACACCTGCGCGAAGCAGGTCGACATTGCGGTATCATGGGTTCCCAGGCTGCGCCGGGTCCAGGCCAGCGCGGCGCGATGGTCGCCGTCAACCGCCTGACGCAGTGGGGCTGCGTTGCGGCGGATCGTGCCAATGGCAAGGCCCGCCACCTCTTCCGAGACGCTGACCGCCCGCACTTGCGACGCCGCGACCGACCATCGGCCATGCTGGCGCCGCAGCGTCAGGTCGATCACGCCAAGATGCGTGCCGCCATGGCCGGGCTGTACGGCGGGCTTTCCCGCCAGCGTCCCCTCGGCCGGATGCACCCTCGGGTCGCGATGCTGGCCGCGATTGGGAAACACCAGATGGCTGTGCCCGGCCACCAGCGCATCCACCCCGTCGATTGCGGCTATTTCTGTGGCCAGCCCGTCGGTGGCCAACCCGCCGGCCATCTCGGCGATTCCGGTATGGGCGAGGCAGACCACGATATCGGCCCCCGCCCGCCGCATTTCGGGCACCCAGGCCCTTGCCGCCTCGATCATCGGCCGGGCATCCAGCCGACCGGCCAGATGCTCGCGGTCCCAGCGCAGGATCTCGGGCGGGGTCAGGCCCAGAACGCCCACCCGCAGCCTTTGTCGCTGGCCGGTGGTGTCGGGCAGGGTGCGGTCAAGCATCGCAAAGGGCGGCAGATAGGTGCGATCATCCAGCGGGGTGCAGCCGCGCAGGCGCAGCACATTGGCCGAAACGATCGGAAACCGCGCCCCGGCCAGCGCCGTTTCCAGCACCTTCAGCCCGAAGTTGAATTCGTGGTTGCCCAAGGTTGCCGCATCAAACCCAAGCGTGTTGAAGGCGGCGATGACCGGGTGCAGGCGCTTGCGCCGCTGCAAGGCGGCCAGATCGGCCAATGCGGTGCCTTGCAGGAAATCGCCATTGTCGAAAAGCAGGGCGCCGGGAACTTCGGCTCTTGCGGCGGCAATCAGGCTGGCCGTCTGCGCAAGTCCCTGTCCGAACAGTGGCCGGTTCGCCGCATAGTCATAAGACAGGATGTTGGCATGGATATCGGTGGTCGCAAGGATACGCAGCCGCACCTCGACCACAGCCGAGGGGCCGCCGCCATATGGGCCCCCAGGACCGGCCCCGGCAACCCCCGCCTGCCGGGTCATGCTGTCGGGCCCGGCATCCGCCATCGGATCGCCACCCCCGCCCGAGGCAATCCGCAAGACCGGCCTCAGCGTGCGATGCTGCGTCACCGGCGGCACCCGAAACAGATTGATTCAATGAATAGTTGATCAATCACGAAGAAAGCGACCCTGATGATACCCCGACAATCGAATCGTGTCACGGAACGGGCGGCAAGGACAAGCGGAGTCTGAACGATACGTTAAAATTTCAACGCAGGATTGTCTTTGCTGTGGCATCCGGCGATGCGTCCGGGCGGATTTGCCGCGACCGTCGCGGCATGCGATGAAGGGCCGGACAATGCCAGGGGGTGCGGAATCGTGCGGCAGGCAGAGACGGTGGCATTCGGCGGCTCGGCGCTTGATCGCGCCCAGCTTCTTCGCGGCGACGTCCAGGCCCTGAACCTGGCCTGGACACAGGCAAAGGTCCTGCCGTTCTGGCGAGGCCGCCCGCTGACCGAAGGTGAGGGCGATTCCAAAACGCTGGCCTGGCTGCCCTCGGCGCACCCGCTGTTTGCGACCACCACCGCTCCGATCTTTCTGGGGCAGGATGGCGGGCAGGACGGCGGGCACCCGTGTTTTGCCGTCGACATCTCGGCCACCCTGACCGCACCATCGGCCCCGCCCGCAGGCCCTTTCGACACCGCGCGCCAGCCACACCCCGCCCTGCCGCCAACGCAGGGCTTTGCCGATCTGCGCGCCGTGATGGCCGTTCTTTCCCCGCGCCAGGCCGAACTGGTGGCCATGGCCAAGGCGCTCCTGGAATGGCACCGCACCCATGGCT
>JBATAV010000803.1:0-3715 GCA_049662025.1 Paracoccaceae bacterium
GCCGTCGCCACCGCCGGCATGGGGAGCAAACTTCTCAAACCCTTGCAAGCCGTGGTTGCAAAGACCCGAATCAAGGACGTCGCCAGCTTTGTCGCCAAGAGCGGGCTTGCCAAACGCCTGACAACCGCCGCCGAAGGCAGTTTCGTGGCCCGCGCCGCCAACAAGCTACTGCCTACGCCAGCTTCGCTGGAGCGCGGTGTCGCCAAATTTATGGCCGAAAGCGCCGAAAATGCTGTGGGCGCCGTGCCTTCGACCTTTGTCGGTATGGCGCTGGACGACAATACTTGGAAGGGCGATCCGCTTCACACCTTCCTGTCCGGTGGCGGCATGTCGATCTTGCAATCGGTGGCGATGGGCCACGCGCTGGCCGCAGGAATGCATGTCGCGGGCGGTGTGTTTTCCCATGTTCGCGGCGAATTCCGCATGACCAGCGACGTCGGCAGGTTGCTAGAGGCCAACCGGTTGATCACCGAAGGTTTCGGCAAGTTCCACGAGGAAAACCCAGGCGGCTCGATCAGCGATTTCCTGGCGCATTCCGACGGCAAGAAGCTGCGCGCCACGATCGAAGCGCGCGGCTTGCTGCCGTCGGTCGAAAGCCTCGGGCGCGCATTGGAGTCCGGTTCTGCCCTGCGGCCGGACGATGTGACGGCTCCGCAGCCCCCGCCCAAACCCGAAGCGCGCGCTGCAGAACTGCATGGAACCTTGCCCGAAAAGCTGCGCGACGGCAGCTCTGTCACCCTTGACCCCGACCTGACGGGCCGCTCTGTCCGCGTCGAGCCTCTGCGGATCGGCAAAGAGATTGTCGGCGTCGACATCAGGGTCGGGCCTGACGCAACCCCGCTCGACATCGCCCTGCATGGCGCCACCGTGAACGCCATGCTGAAATACCGTGGCGTCCTCGGCAATGTCCGCCGCGCGCTGGAGGATTTCGCCGCCGACCTGACCGGGTCGGGCCTGACCGTCGGCTCGCGCGGCTGGGAGGCCAGGCTCGAACTCGCCAAACTGCCCGCCATCCTCGCCGCGCGGATGGACGAGCTTTCCGGCCTCAGCCTCCATCCGCAAGCAGAGGCGCGTGTCCTTGCCGATATCAGCGGGCTGCAGGAGCAATTCCGGGGCCATCAGGCCGTGATGGCCAATCCCACCCTGCGCGACGAACCCGGCCGTGGATTTGTGGCGGCAGAAGAGGCATCCGCGCGGCTGCGGCCCGACGAAACTCCGCTTGCCGATCCAAGGCTCGTCGCAGAGATCAGGGCATTGGCATTGGAGGCCGGCACCGCGGGAGGTCCGCATTTGGACAAGCTTCAAGCCCGGCTCGCAGAATTGCCGCCCGGCCAGCGTGCCGCCGTGGTCGAGGCCCTGGCCGCCAAACCTCCGCGAGAACTGGGTCCGAACGCCAAGACCGGCCCGATGATGGATCGTTTGATGGGTGAACTTGATCGCGTCGTGCGCGATTACTTTACGATCCGCTCGGCCACCAGTGCAAACCCGCGTGCGTCAGGCGCCCACATCCGATTTCTGGTCGAGTTGCAGAAGCTGCGAATGCTCACGGTCGAGGGGCTGGCCAGCGGCGACATGAGTGTGGCAATCGCAATGCGGACCGAGATGGTCCAGCGTTTGCCAAAGGATTTCGCCAGGATTGTTCCGGAATTGACGGGCCCCAGGACCCAGATCGAATTCCTTTTCGACAAGGCGCAGAAACGGGCGCAGGGCGAGTTGGTGCAGGCAGTGCGCAACGCGCCGGATACCGATCTCGCTGCCACCGAAGCGGTGCTGAAACGACTTGCCGAGACTCTGAACCTCGCTGGCTCTGACCTTCGCGGCAAGGTCTGGAACGACATGGTCGAATGGATCATACAGCGCGGCCAGGACGACATTCGACGGCAGGCCCAACTCGATTGGCTGCAAAAGGACATGAAAGGAAAGTCGCTGGCGGAGCTGCGCGAGGCAATCGCCAGCGCATCCGATCCAGAAGTGCACTCTTTGCTGAACAAAGAGCCGATGAAGACCATCCTGGACCAACCCGGGCCTAGCGACGCGGAGCGCGCTGTCCAGTTGTTCGATGCTCTGGAACAGTCCATAGCAAAAAGCATTGGTCCACAGGAGGGCGACTACCGCGGTCGCCGTCCCGAAGTGCGCAACATACGCGACCTATTGCGCGGGGATGCGCGATCTGCAAACGGCATCGACCTCGAAGGGCTGATGCTCGCCTCGATTGTCGACGAGAACGCGGCCGCTGTCGCAGAATTGCGCGACCATCTGGCAAAGGTCAGCCCGGACTTTGTCTTTGGCGTTACCCGGGGCGGTCCCTTGCTCGCAGAGTTTCTGGCCCCGCCAGGAAACCCACCTCCAGGCAATTTTGTAACGGTGCCAAAGGGCAAGGACAACAACCGGACGGTGCATCTGGAGGGTATAGTACGCAAAGAAATCCAGGCCGGAAAGCGCACGTTCGCAATCGTTGATGTTTATATGGGCGGCCATGCGGCTGGTGAATTTACCGCAATGTTTGAACGGCTGATCAAAGAGTTCCCTGAAGCGCAGGGATTGCGATTCGAGACACTCTGGCTCCGCGAAAAGTTTGGCTATGAACGCAACGTCGTCGAAAATGGCGAACTTGCAAATGGCGGATTGCAGCCGGAATACCGCGTGCCAGAACACTTGTCGGGGATCGTCAATCAGAAGATCGTGTCCATTCGCTTCGTCCTTGGCGACGACATGCACATCGTCTTTGATGCAAATTCAATTCGGCCAATCATGATTTTCGATAGTGACGGCAGGATCGTCCAGGTGATCGAAGTGGGCGTTCGCCACCCGGCGACAGGCACGGTTCTAAGCAACCCGCGTGAGATATTGGTCGCTCTGATGCAAGGCTACAAGTTTCCAAGATGAGACGGCAGCAAGATACCCTCCATCAACGCCCTGGTCACCAAAAGGTACCCCGATGACCCCCACCCGTGCCCTCCCTCCCGGTCTTGCGTTTTCTGGGCTCAGCCAGATGCTGAAAGCCGAGGGTTATTCGCTGATCGAGGCGGAGTCATTTGGCGGTGCCGCAGACCCGGACCGGGCCTTGTGGGCAGGGCCGCACGGCAACCTTCGACTGATCCGCGATATTGCCTCGGGACTTGTCGTAGTGGTTGCGGACCCGGCCGCACCCTTGCCAGCCATGTTGCGCCCGATCACGGCGTCGGAAATCCGCAATCTGCTGGGGTCGTCCGTTCCGGCGCAGCGGCTGGCGGGACTTCAGGCTGCGGCCTTGTCCGGCGACGCGGGGCTGATGCTGCCATTGCTGCGCCGCGTTGGCGACCACGATCCCACCGTTGCCGCCGAGGCAGCAAAGGCGCTTTCCCGACTCAGTGAACGCCTGCCCGGGGCACAGGAGTTGGCCGATGCCACCAATCCCGGCGCCGTGCTCTTTGCCTTGCCGGGATGGCGGCGCGAAAAGCTGCAGGCGCTGCGCTGGCTTGGCAGCCTCGGCACTGCAACGCGGGCGGCAGAGCCGACCCTTGTCCGCGCGCTTGACGATCATGACTGGGAAATTCGCATGACCGCAATGCTGGCGGCGGGACGGCTGGGCACGGCCCGACTGGCCGCCCGGATCGCGAAACTGGAAATGCCCGAAGGTGTGCGGGCAGGTCTGACGCCACCCGAATCGCGGCTATTGCTGGCGCTGCGCGATGCCTGTCTGCTGCATTTGGGAGCCGGCCGCGGCCGGCGGCTT
>JBATAV010000804.1:0-4073 GCA_049662025.1 Paracoccaceae bacterium
GAAATCGTTGTCGTCACCGAAAACGCCTATCCGCCCTTGCAATTCATCGACAAGTCCGGCGCGGCGGTGGGCTGGGAATATGACGCCATGGCCGACATCGCCAAACGGCTGAACGCGACGGTGAAGTATGAGAACTCCAGCTGGGATGCGATGATCCCGGCGGTGGCCGAGGGCCAGTATGACCTTGGCATGACCGGCATCACCATCAAGGACGAGCGCAAGGAAAAGGTCGATTTTTCCGACCCCTACATGCGGTCGGAAATGCTGATGATCGTGCGTGGCGATGAGACGCGGTTCACCGATGCGGCGTCTTTCGCGGCGATGCCGGACCTTCTGGTCTCGGCGCAGCCCGGCACCTCGCCGTTCTATGCCGCCGTCTACGAGATTCTGGATGGCAACGAAGAAAACGCCCGGATCATCAAGTTCGAGACCTTTGGCGCCGGCCTTGAGGCGCTGAAATCGGGCGATGTGGACCTGACCTTGTCGGATTCGACCGCCGCCAACGGCTATGTCGGGGCGTCGAACGGCGGGCTGAAGATCATCGGGTCGCCGCTGGCGAGCGAGGATTTCGGCTTCATCTTCCCCAAGGGGTCGGATCTGGTGGCGCCGGTCAACGCGGCGATTGCGGCGATGAAGGCGGATGGCACGATCGATGCGCTGAACCAGAAGTGGTTCGTCGACTACAAGATGGGCGAATGAGCCTGGTGCCGGGCGGCGGGGCGGATGACTCCCAACGCCGAACCTGACAAGGACTTTCCCTGGTGGCTGGTGATCCTTGCGGTCACCGGCCTCTGGCTGTTCTGGGAGATGCTGTCGGACGAGGTTTACCGCGCCTCGCTTCGGGCGCTGACGAAGGGGGTCTGGCTGACCGTCGCCGTGTCGGTGACGGCCTATCTGGGGGCCTGCCTGATCGGGCTGGGACTGGCCGTCATGGCGCTGTCGCGACATGTGGTGCTGCGGCAGGTGGCGCGGCTTTATGTCGAGGTGATGCGGGGCGTGCCGATCATCGTGCTGCTGCTGTACGTGGCCTTCGTGCTGGCGCCCGCGCTGATCACGGCGCTGAACTGGGTGGCGGGCAGCGAAGTGATGCGCACCCGCGATGTGCCCCTGCTTTACCGGGCGGTGCTGGCGTTGATGCTGGCCTATTCGGCCTTCCTGTCGGAGATCTTCCGCGCCGGGTTGCAGGCGGTCGACAAGGGCCAGATCGAGGCGGCGATGGCTTTGGGCCTGAACGGTTGGCAACGCTTTCGCCATGTGCGGTTTCCGCAGGCGTTCCGGATGATCCTGCCGCCTTTGGGCAATGATTTCGTGGCGATGGTGAAGGATTCTTCGCTGGTGGCGGTGTTGGGAATCGGCGATGTGGCGCAGCTGGCCAAGGTGACGGCGGCCAGCAATTTCCGCTATTTCGAGACCTACAACGTGGCGGCGCTGATCTATCTGACGATGACCATCGGGCTTAGTCTGGTGTTGCGGCGGTTCGAGACCCGGATGCGCGGGCGCGAGCAGCGGTAGCCGGGGGCCCGCCCCCCCGATGCCATTGGTCTCTTGAACCAAGGGCCTAACCGATGGCAAACCCCGGGCGTATCTGGACCAGGATGAACGGGCTTGGAAATGATCCGGCCGGGCTTCATCGCAAAGGAGATCTGTCGATGAACGTGCTGTTGGAAAAATGGGATACGCGCTTTGGTCTGCCGCCCTTTGCGGCGATCCGGGACGAGGATTTTGGCCCGGCCTTCGACGAGGCTTTGACGCGGGCGCGGGCGGCGATTGCGGGCATTGCCGAGGGGCCGGGGGTGGGCTTTGCCGAGGTGATCGAGGCGATGGAGCTGGCGGAGGGTGATCTCGACCGGGTGGCGGGGGTGTTCTACAACCTGGCGGGCGCGGATTCCAACGACGCGCGCGAGGCGTTGCAGCGCGATCTGGCGCCGAAGATGAGTGCGTTTTCCAGTGAGGTGACCAACAACAAGGCCTTGTTCGCCAAGATCGACGCCTTGTGGCAGGGGCGCGACGGGTTGGGGTTGGCGGCGGAACAATTGCGGGTGCTGGAGCTGTATCGGCGGATGTTCGTGCGGTCGGGTGCGGCGCTGGAAGGGGCCGAGGCGGCGCGGCTGACGGCAGTGAAGGCGCGGCTGGCAGTGTTGGGCACGCAGTTTTCCCAGAACCTGCTGGCCGATGAGCGGGGCTGGTTCATGGAGTTGGCCGAGGCCGATCTGGAGGGCTTGCCGGGGTTCGTGATCGAGGCCGCGCGGGGGGCGGGGGCCGAGCGCGGGCTGGGCCCGGTGGTGACGCTGAACCGCAGCCTGATCGTGCCGTTCCTGCAGTTTTCGCCGCGCCGGGCGTTGCGGCAGAAGGCCTATGAGGCCTGGGTGGCGCGCGGGGCCAATGGCGGCGAGACCGACAATCGGGGGATCGCGGCGGAAACCCTTTCCTTGCGGGCGGAGCGGGCGGGGTTGCTGGGCTATCCGGATTTCGCGGCGTTCAAGCTGGAGCCGGAGATGGCGAAGACTCCGGCAGCGGTGCGCGATCTGTTGATGCGGGTCTGGGCGCCGGCAGTCGCCAAGGCCGGTGCGGATGCGGCGGTGCTGGAGGCTGGCTTGCGCGCCGATGGCATCCCGGGGCCGCTGGAGGCCTGGGACTGGCGGTATTATTCCGAAAAGCGCCGGAAGGCCGAGCATGATCTGGATGAGGCGGCGTTGAAACCCTATCTCAGCCTCGATGCCATGCTGGGCGCGATGTTCGACTGCGCAACCCGGCTGTTCGGGCTGGAATTTGCCGAGATCGACGGGCCGTTCTATCACCCCGACGTGCGGGGCTGGGAAGTGACGCGCAACGGCGCGCATCTGGCGGTGTTCCTGGGCGACTATTTCGCGCGCGGGTCCAAGCGGTCGGGTGCCTGGTGTTCGGCGATGCGCGGGCAGCGCAAGCTGGGCGGCGAGGTGCGCCCCATTGTGGTGAACGTGTGCAATTTCGCCAAGGGCAGCCCGTGTCTGTTGTCTTATGACGACGCGCGCACCCTCTTTCACGAATTCGGCCATGCGCTGCATCAGATACTGTCGGATGTGACCTATGGTTTCCTTTCGGGCACCTCGGTCGCCCGCGATTTTGTCGAACTGCCCAGCCAGCTTTACGAGCATTGGCTGGAGGTGCCGAGCGTGCTGGAGGCGCACGCCCGCCACCATCAGACCGGCGAGCCGATGCCCGCCGACATGCTGGCGCGGCTTCTGGCGGCGGGCACCTATGATCAGGGCTTTGCCACGGTGGAATTCGTGGCCTCGGCCATGGTGGATCTGGAGTTTCATACCGGCACCCCCCCGGCGGATCCGATGCAGAAACAGGCCGAGGTGCTGGAAGGCCTGGGCATGCCGCGGGCGATCAGGATGCGCCACGCCACGCCGCAATTTGCGCATGTGTTCAGCGGGGACGGCTATTCCAGCGGCTATTACAGCTACATGTGGTCCGAGATGATGGACGCCGACGCCTTTGCCGCGTTCGAGGAAACCGGCGATCCGTTCGACCCTGCCACCGCGGCGCGGCTGGAGAAGTTCATCCTGTCGGCGGGGGGCAGTGAAGAGGCCGAGGCGCTGTATCTGAAGTTCCGCGGGCGGATGCCGGGGGTGGAGGCGCTGCTGAAGGGCCGCGGATTGCTGGACGCCGCCTGAGCCGGTTCAGCCGCGGTCCGAGAAGGGATCGTCGTAGAAGGTGCGCGGCGCGATCAGTTGCGGCGGCACCTGATGCAGGGTGATTTCGGTGCTTTGGCTGTCCAGCAGGCGGTAGGCCTCGGTCATCAGGCCATGCGCGTCCTGGCGCACCATGTGGACGGGAAATTGCAGATAGGCAGCGAAGGGGTCGTAGTCGTAGCAGCCGATGGTGGTTTGGGCGAAAGCCTCGGGCGGCAGAGCGGTGAAATGGCCCAGCACGCCTTCGAAGGCGGTCAGCGAGTTGACGAAAAGCCCCGAAGGCAGGCCGCCCAGCCGGTCGCACAGCGCCGCGATCTCATGCCGGGCGGTGCGCGGGGCGTAGCCGCAGGCGATGATCTGATCAGGGGCGGGCGGTTGGCCCGCCGCGGTCAGCAC
>JBATAV010000805.1:0-1536 GCA_049662025.1 Paracoccaceae bacterium
ATCTTGCCGCTGCCATCGCCGGGTCCGACTTCGTCGAGGTGCCCAAGGGTGGCCACCTGCTTCTCGGCCATATCCCCGAGGTTCGCGCGCAAGTGGCAGCTTTTCTTCAAACCCACCTGCCGACCGCAGACTGAAAGCCCCGTCCGTCGCGCCCCCGCGCCGCTTGTGATTCTGGCCCGGCCAGTCCCCGCCCGAAACGGCGCGGCAACCGGGGTGCTTGCTCCTCCGCGCCGCAGGGCCTAAACCCCACCGCGCGACAGGAGACACGACCCCATGGCCCGCAAGCCCGAGATCCTTGAGAATCGTCCCACCTCGCGCCGCGTCGGTGGCCTGCGTGGGCTGGCGCCCTTCCTGCGGCCCTATCGCCTGATGGTGATCGGCGCGCTGGCCGCGCTGACGCTGACCGCGACCGTCAGCCTGATCCTGCCCCTTGCGGTGCGCCGGGTGGTGGATGGGTTTCATGCCGCCAACATCGGGCTGCTGGACAAGTATTTCGTCGCCTTTCTGGCGATTGCGGCGCTTCTCGCGGTGGGCACCGGCTTGCGCTACTGGCTGGTGACGCGGCTGGGCGAGTCGGTCGTGGCCGACATCCGCCGCGCCGTCTTCGACAAGGTCATGGGGATGAGCCCGGCCTTTTTCGAGCGCGTGCTGACCGGCGAGATCCTCAGCCGCATCACCACCGACACCACGCTGATCCTGTCGGTGATCGGCTCTTCCGTCTCGGTGGCGCTGCGCAATGCGCTGATGCTGCTGGGCGGGCTGGTGCTGTTGATGCTGACTTCGGCCAAGCTGACCGGGCTGGTCTTGCTGATCGTGCCCGCCGTGGTGGTGCCGATCATCGTTCTGGGCCGCCGCCTGCGCGCCCAGAGCCGCGAGAATCAGGACTGGATCGCCACCTCCTCCGGCTCCGCCTCGGAATCGCTTCTGGCGGTACAGACGGTGCAGGCCTTCACCCATGAAGGCCAGACCTGCGCCGCCTTTGCCGACCTGACGCAGAAAAGCCTGATCTCGGCGCAAAAGCGCATCTTCACCCGCGCGGTGATGACGGTGATCGTGATCTTCCTCGTGTTCGCCGGCATCGTCTGCGTCCTCTGGGTCGGCGCCCGCGACGTCCGCGCCGGCACGATGAGCGTGGGAGAGCTGATCCAGTTCGTCATCTACGCCGTCCTCGTGGCCGGCGCGGTCGGCTCGCTGTCCGAGATCTGGGGCGAATTGATGCGCGCCGCCGGTGCCACCGAACGGCTGGTCGAGATCCTGCACACCGACGATTCCGTGCAAGACCCCGCCCAACCCAAGGCCCTGCCGCGCCCGGTAAAGGGCTCGATCGCCTTCACCGACGTCACCTTCCGCTACCCCGCCCGCCCCGAGGTCTCGGCCCTCAACGGCATTACGCTGACCGTCAGCCCCGGCGAGACGGTGGCCCTCGTCGGCCCCTCGGGCGCCGGCAAGACCACCATCCTGCAACTCCTGATGCGGTTCTACGACCCGCAATCGGGCCAGATCACCCTCGACGGCATCGACCTCGCCGCCATGGCC
>JBATAV010000806.1:0-1681 GCA_049662025.1 Paracoccaceae bacterium
CAGCCCACCCTGAGCGGCGGCGGCCTCATCAACCATCTTCTGCACGCTGGCAAAATCGCTGACATCGCAGATCGCACTGCGGACGGATGCCGCGCCTTCGGCCTGCATCTCTGCCACCACTGCGTCCAGTGCGGCCTTGTCACGGCCCACCACGGTCAGTTTGCCCCCGGCGCGCGCAAAGACCCGCGCGATGCCGCGCCCAATGCCCTTCGACCCACCGGTCACGATGACGCTGCGATCTTTCAACGATGCCAGCATGTTGGCCTCCTTACGTTTATGCGTTTGCTTTTGTTAGCTTTGCCGACGCGACCAGCGCAGCAAAGCAAAACCCACGACCATCAGTAAAGCGGAGGCCGCCACCGACAGCACCCCAAGTGCCGGAATTTGTGGCGTATAGCCCGAGACCATCCGCGAATAGAGCCATTTCGGCAGCGTCGCATCCACCCCGGTGGTGAACAGTGACAGCGGGAAATTGCCCCAGGACAGCAAGAAAGCGAACAACCCGGCCGAGATCACGCCCGGCATTAAGAGGGGCAAGGTCACCTCGCGCAAGATGGTTGCGGTTGAGGCCCCCATGTCGCGCGCCGCCTCTTCCAGGGCGGGGTCAAACGCATAGGCGCGGATGGCGATGATCAGCGTGGTGATTGGAGCGATCCAGACCAGATGCGCGACCACGGCGGTTTTCCAGCTGGGCGTGACGCCAAGGGCGGAAAACCAGATCAAGAGCGCCAGTCCCAGAACGGTTTGCGGGAAAAAGATCGGCAGCAGGATGACCTTCTGGAACAGCCCGCGATAGCGCCACTGGAACCGTGCAAAGGCCAGCGCGCCGAAAAAGCCGATGATCATCGACAGGATCGTCACTGTCACTGCGATTCTTAGCGAGGTGCGGACCAGTTCATGCACCGTCGGGCTGGTGACGGCAGCGGTCATCCATTCGCTGGTATACCGCTTGATCGGAAAGCTGAGATAGCGCGCTTTGGACACCGAGGCAAAGCCGACCGAGACCAGCGGCAGATACAGCACCGCCAAGATCAGAATGCCGTAAAGGTACAGCGCCAGTCGCGTGCTGCGCGACGTCCGGGTCATTTCTTCCTCCCCATGATCGCGTCCATATTGATCCGGCTGATCGGTACCAGTGCAAGGATCGCGACAATCACGATCAGCATCAGCGACAACGCCGAGCCAAGCGGCCAGTTCTGCCCGAAGGTAAAGGCGCTTTCGACATCGTCTGTCAGCACGATCAGCGATCGTCCACCCAACAGTTTGGCCTCGGCCACGGCGCCTGCGGACAGTACGCAGGTCACGAGACAGCCCACCATGATGCCGGGCGCGGCCAGCGGCATTTCTATGGCGAACAGGATCCGCCAAGGGCCGGCCCCCAGGTCCGATGCCGCCAGCCGGGCATCATCCGGCACCAGTGAGATGCCTTGGGCCAGCGGGAACAGCATGAAGGGAAAGTAGACATAACACATGCCAAAGACGATCACCGGCCAGTCATACAGCGGGCTTTCAAAGGTGATGCCGAACCAATGGCGCAGATAACCCTCGATCAGCCCGCCCTTCATCAAGGACAGGTTCCAACCGAACAGACGGATGTTTTCCGATACAAACAGGATCAGCACGACCAGAATGGTGATGATTAGCGTGAACCGGCCAAACACCTTGGCCATGCCGTAGGCCA
>JBATAV010000807.1:0-1968 GCA_049662025.1 Paracoccaceae bacterium
GGAGAGCTTCAGGGCGCCAAGCCGACCCCGGCGAAGCGGCTGGCGCGCGCGATGATGGCGCAATACGCGGCGCGCCTGAATGATCTTCTCGATGCCGGGAAGATGCGCGGAGAGCTGGCGCCCGACCTGGACGTCGAGGCCGCAACCATGCTGTTCATCGGCTCCATCCAGGGGCTGGTGATGCAGTCGCTGATCTCGGGCGACATGGCGCGGATGCGCACCGAAGCGCCGCGCGTTTTTGCCATCTACCGGCGTGGCGTCGAATGCAATGCCGGAAAAGCGGAGTAGACAGCCATGTCACGCAAGATTTCCATCGCTCTCGTCCTGGCCGTGCTGGCCGCATTTCTGGGCTACGCCGCCTGGAAGGTTCTGTTGGCACCCAGCGACCTGCCGCCCGATGGCTTTGCCCGCGGCAACGGCCGGATCGAGGCCGATCTGGTCGATATCTCCACGCGGCTGGCCGGACGTGTGGCCGAAATATCCGTGCGCGAGGGCGATCTGGTGCAGCCCGGCGACGTGCTGGCGGTGATGGACACGACCGAACTGGCGGCGCAAAAGACGCGGGCCGAGGCGGCGGTGGCCAGTGCCCAGGCGGCGGTGGTGGTGGCGCAGGCCGGTATTGCCCAGGCCGAGGCCAGCCTTGCGCTGTCGCAAAGCAAACTCGCGCGGGCGGAAACGCTGGGCGAACGCGGTATCGTCACTGCCGAGGATCTGGATATCACCCGCACCCAGACGCAGCTGGACGCGGCGGGCCTTGCCGCCGCGCAGGCGACGGTCGTTGCGAAAGAGCGCGCCGTTGATGCCGAGACGGCGGCCCTGCGCGAGATCGAGGCCCGCATCAGTGACAGCACCCTTCATGCGTCGCAAGCGGGGCGCGTCCTCTACCGTCTCGCACAACCGGGCGAAGTTCTGGGCGGGGGTGGAAAGGTGCTGACGCTGGTCAGCCTTGGCGACATCTATATGGAATTCTTCCTGCCCGCGAGCGCCGCGCCAAGAGTCCTCTTGGGCGATGAGGCGCGCATCGTTGTCGATGTCCTCCCCGGTCTTGCCGTGCCCGCCACTGTCAGTTTTGTCGCCCCGCAGGCGCAGTTTACCCCAAAACAAGTGGAAACGGTTGAAGAGCGCGAAAGCCTGATGTTCCGCATCCGCGTGCGCATCCCCCAAGATCTGGTGGCCGGGCATCTTGCGCAGGTAAAGACCGGGGTGCGTGGCGTGGCCTGGGTGCGTCTGGCCGGACCAGATGGCACCGTGCCTGACTGGCCTGCCGGGCTGACGCCGCCACTTGCCACCGCCCTGCCCGTGCCGGGGGACGGGGCAGTATCCGGCGCTGACCAATGACCGATGATATTCCGGTTCCGCCAGTCGCAAGGCTGGTGGGGGTCAGCCACCTTTATGGCAAGGTGCAGGCCCTCCGAGATGTGACATTGGACCTGCCCGCGGGCCGGATGATCGGACTGATCGGGCCGGATGGCGTGGGCAAATCCACCCTGATGGGGCTGATCGCCGGGGCCAAGAAGATGCAGGCGGGCCAAGTCGAGGCACTGGGCGGCGACATGGCCGGCGCCCGCCACCGCGCCGATGCCGGGCGCCGGATCGCCTTCATGCCGCAGGGGCTCGGCAAGAATCTCTACCATGACCTCAGCCTGCGCGAGAATCTGGATTTCTTCGGCAAGCTCTATGGCTTGGGCAAGGCCGAACGCAACGCGCGGATTTCCCGACTGACCCGCGCCACCGGCCTTGCCCCCTTCTTGGACCGGCCCGCAGGCAAGCTTTCGGGCGGGATGAAGCAAAAGCTGGGGCTTTGCGCCGCGCTGATCCACGACCCGGACTTCCTGCTCCTGGACGAGCCGACGACCGGGGTCGACCCGCTGTCGCGCCGCCAGTTCTGGGATCTGATCGACACCATCCGCGCCGACCGCCCGCAGATGAGCGTGCTGGTTTCCACCGCCTATATGGAAGAAGCGGCGC
>JBATAV010000808.1:0-6297 GCA_049662025.1 Paracoccaceae bacterium
GGCCTCGATGGAGCATCCGCTGTTCTCGCTGGCGACCCGGCCCGACCGGCGCATTCTCGATTATGCCCATAACGGCGTGCGCATCACCGTGGTGCCTTCGGTGCGGGGACTGGCGACGCTGTTTGACAAGGACATCCTGATCTACTGCATCAGCCAGCTGGTCGCGGCGCTGAATGCCGGCCGCCCGGTCGGGCGCGAGTTGCGGCTGACCGCACATGACCTGATGCTGGCCACCAACCGTGAGACTTCGGGCGATGGTTACGCTCGGTTGCGCGAAGCCTTCGAGCGGCTGGCGGGCACGCGGATCACCACCAACCTTGTCACCGGCGATCAGGAGGTGACTACCGGGTTTGGCCTGATCGAGGGCTGGCAAATCATCCGCGCGACGCCCCTTGGCAGAAAGGGGGGAGGGCGGATGGTGCAGGTCGCGGTCACGCTTTCGGACTGGCTGTACCGGGCGGTGCTGGCGAAATCGGTGCTGACGCTGAACCGGGATTATTTCCGGCTGCGAAAGCCGCTGGAGCGGCGGGTCTACGAACTGGCGCGCAAGCATTGCGGACGCCAGCCCGACTGGCGGATCTCGATCCCGGTGCTGGCGCGCAAATCCGGCTCGGCCAGTCCCTTGCGGGTGTTCCGCCGGATGATCCGCGATATGGTGGCCGAGGATCACCTGCCGGATTATTCCCTGGCCGAGGAAGCCGGCGACATCCTTCGGGTCAGCCGCCGCGACGTGGTGGTACTGGCGCAGGCAGGGCAGGGGGGGCCGGTCCTGAAAGCCGCCACGATCGAGATGGCGCGCGCCATGATGCCGGGTTGGGACATCTACGCGCTGGAGGCCGACTGGCGCGCCGTCTGGCACCAATCCGGCCGACCCGCCCTGCGCAGCCCCGACGCGGCCTTTGTCGGCTGGCTGAAGAAGCGGGGGTAGGGCAATGCAAAAGGCGGCCCATGGGTCTGGGCCGCCTTCAGAAAACTGCGGTGGCTGCCCTCAGGCCCGGCGTTTGCGACCGAAGGCGACCAGAGCGCCAAGACCCGCCAACAGTAGTGGCAAGGATGCCGGGACAGGAATCGGGGCAACAGCCCCCGACGTGAAGTTGTCGATGAACACATAGTCCCCACTGGTCGTGAACAGAGTGGCGTAGGAGATGCCCGTGGCCGCAATGCCAAAGTATTCGCCGGCACCGCTGCCGTATGTGGGGCTGATGGCCAGAGTGTCCAGCAGAGTGCCGACTGAATCGAAGGCGTCGAGGTACCACACGTAGTCAGAGGCACCCCAATTGAACGCGAAGGCATCCACGGCGGTCGCGAAGTCGAACCGGAAGGACAGCGGCGAGTAGTCGAAGTCGTTGTAAAGCGACTGTCCGCCCGACGTGTTGTACGAGCCGTTGTAGTCAGTTCCGATGGTGAAAGGGTCACCGATGCCGGTGATCGTCACGTTGCCGAAGGTCAGGGTTGAATAGAGACCGGCGGTGGTGCTGTCGAAACCTTCGACCGTGCCGCCGGGGATAGCAGCCACTGGGGAGCCGATCCCGCTGATTGTTGTTGCCGAGGCAGCGCCACCGAATGACGCCGCGAGCATGAGGGGTAACAGATATTTCATTTGATAATCTCCAAAAATGCAGCCGTTGGAGCCTGAAGGTTAACATGTAGTGAGCTACCTGAATAGTCTGGCTCCACCAGGATTTAGTCCCGGAATCTGATGGTTAGGATTCAGGATGAACCTTTCCGGCCCGTTTGCCCATTGTTTGCATATGAACGCATAGGGCGCGAATCGAGAGATTTCTTGACCGCTGACCTCTGTCGAAGAGCAAACAGAAACTTGCACATCCTGACATCGGCGGAGGAAAGCTTCATGATTTAGACAAATTTGGTGAACGTGATAGGACCAGTTCTTTCAAAATTGGCCTTATGAATTGCTTCATCCAGGCCCTCGCAGACAAGATTAGGACAATTTTCCACCTATTTTTCATACAATTATGTCAAAAGTTAATCATTGTTTACGAAAGGTAAACAGTCGTCCAGCGGGGTAAGGTATTGTTTCCTCCTTGGGCACAGAAATCGCGAAAGTTCCGCACTGTTGCCGCTGCAGAGGGTGATCTTTCAGGCATCAACCCCGTGGCGCAGAACGCACCACCCAAACGGAAAGGCCCTGAAATGGCACTCGCTATCCGCAAGACCCTGGAAGTTCCGGCCAACGACGTCTTCCCCGAAGAGCACTCCTGCTCGCAGACCATCGTCAGCCTCATCCAGCAGTATGATTACGTCGAGAAGCTGTGCGAGGTCGCGATCGGCCAACAGGAGGATATTTCCCGCCAGTTCTACGCAACGCAGCACACAGGAATTGCCCCCGACAAGGACCTGGTGGAGGTGAAATCCGGAGACATGCGCCCGCGTGCCGACATGTCCATCAGCGACATCTCGTTCAAGGATTTCCAGCAGCTGCACCGCCTTGCCCAGACGGTGGTTCCGAACGGCCTTCCCAACGCAAGCAGGCGATTTGTCCTGAATGCCTGCACACCGGCCTTTGTCGAGATCGAAGATCTTGAAGAGATGATCAAACTCTATCGCTATCGGATGAGCATCATCGAGCAGGACATTCTGGACCATACCCCGACATCATCTGCGGAAGCGGTCACCAAGCTGAAGTTCATGTCGAGCCTGATGCTTGATGGCGGCAACCTCGAGGTCGATTTCTTTGCCTATCTTGTCGAGGAATGTGCCTTCGTGATCGCCAACAACCTGCGTCACCCCTAGGCGCTGACCAGCGACCGTCTCCCCCGTCGATCCAGCACCCCTGTGAAGCAGGCCTGCTGATCGCCCCAGGGTGGCCCACCATCCAAAGCCAGGACACTTGGGCCGCATCCAGCGACCTGTCTTGAGCTGCGCTCCAACCATCAACAATCGCATCGAAAAGTGAGCCCCATCATGACCCTGTCCAGCACCACCCCGACCGCGGATCTTTCCCCGGAAATCACCCACTACAACATGGCCTTTTCAAAAAAGGAGATCCCTTTCAACCTGACGAACGCCATCCAGTATCACGAAGAGCTTGAGGCGACCTGTGATGAGGTCATCCAGAAACAGGATGATCTGATCCGCAAGATCACGCGCCGTTGTCGCGATGCAGGGCTGCTGTCCGGCGACAATCCCGTATATGCGCCTCTCGTTTCCCCCTCCCGCCATCAGGGTGAGCCGGGCTTGCCGGCTCAGGATCATTTGGCATCCTTTGCTCCGATGGCGTCTCAAGCGTTCATTCTGCAAGCCGATGACGACGAGACCGACTGCATCGAGCAATGGGAGTTCGACGTCGGATTTCTGCGCCAGCGCATGCGTGCCGTGGAGGATGAGATCGCGATGCATGTTCCCGCGACGCCACTGGATGTTGCCAGAAAGATGAAGTTTCTCGCGGGTATCGTGGCGGACGGTGGAGAGGTGGATATGGACGCGTTCGCACGCCTTGTCCTGGATGGCTCTGACATGCTGTTAACCGCTCTCGGCGAGGTCGGTTTCTTCTGATCAGCGACGTCCCAATGCAGTGTGCAGGAAAGCTCAGGCACAAGATGCCGCAACTTTAGCGGTAGTTGTTAAGAGTTCATTAACCAATAAGGTTTGTAACTGACCAAAATGAGGCAAATGAGGCTCGGGAGTTCCTCTGTAACTACCCGAGCCCGTGGTGAGCGAGGCAGCATGTCGACAACACTGAGTCTGAGTGGGCTTTCG
This sequence comes from Paracoccaceae bacterium, assembly GCA_049662025.1. Lineage (GTDB taxonomy): Bacteria > Pseudomonadota > Alphaproteobacteria > Rhodobacterales > Rhodobacteraceae > Pseudogemmobacter. Next base: position 3,721 of record JBATAV010000808.1, read on the forward strand.
GTACGGATCCGGGCTCTTGGCAAAACCAGTTCCGGTGCGAGAAAACGCTTTCGCGGAAAGAAGGCCGCGATCGAGGCGATCCGGAAGGAAAGGCAAGTCATCGATTGCACGATGGTGCGATTGATCGAGGAGGTTTCGGAGGTAAGGGCGCGCTGGTCTTGCATCCAGACAACCAAGGCTACTCACGAACTGGATAGATTGGCCTGCGTGTCCTCAAGGGCACAGTTCATGCACCGCTCGCTTGCAAGAGTTACCGCCCAGGTCGAAGCTCTCTCTGTTTATGGGCTGAACAGCTGTGACGCCGAGATGCAGGCGAGCCAGTCTCTTCTCGCCAAGCTTCGCCTGGAAGTTCGCGTCTCGGCGGCACGTGCCGCAGCGGAAGAGGGGGCAGAGGACTCTGCCATACTGCCGCGCCTGATGCTCACTGCATGACAATTCCGTCATCCCGGGGCGGCGTGGCAAGGTTCTTTTTGGCGGCCAGGAAGGGTGTGATGAACTCAGGCACCGCGCAGATGTTGTAACGCGGCTACGCTGTGGAAAACTCTGTGGATGAAACTAAATTGATGCTGCATTGCTTCCAATCCTTAAGGTAGTGTTAACGCTAAGAGCTTCTCGCTTGGATTGCATCTGAGCAGAGGCGGCAGTGCCCGAGGATAAAATGCACGAGAAGCATCAATGGATGCCCAACACCCTGTTTGGAATGGCCGCATTATGCGACCGAAATGGCTTGGATCAACCACGAGATCTTCTGCTTGAAACAGCTTTGGCGATTGCCGACTATCTGAACGACTCTGACTCGGGTGCAGGAGCGCTGCCCATGGCGGATTGTTCCAATGCCGGTTCCTTCGGATAGCCGGCACAGTCACATTGCCCGACGTCAACATTACGGCATCTGACCTGCCCCGCACCCTCCTCCATCTGATGCTGGAGTCCGGCCCAATTGCCCTGCTCCCCAACTCTGTACCGCCGGGTGCTGGAGTTTCCCGGGTCGTGCTCAAATAAACGATCGATTGACCGTTAACCAAAAAGGGAAACGCACTGTTTCCTTGATCCCGTCGAGGTTGTGCCGGAGGTTCCTGGCAAGAGAATATCTGGATCGGCAAGAAATGCTGCGTTTACTCTTCGGTTTCGCCTGCCTGTTCCTTGTTTTCGGATGTGGAGAGCAGGTCCCAACGAAAGGTTCCGCCCGCATCCTCCTCCTTGGGGACTCGATGTTTGCCTCGAACAAGGCAACGAACGGGGGGGTGGCCGATGCCATCGAGGCTGCACTGGGACTCGAGGTTATCGATCGTTCGGTCCCGGGCGCGCGCTACTTTTATGCCTTGCCGATTTCTGGCAGCGCAGGACTGAACCTCACGGCGCAATTCAGGCCGGGTCCGTGGAAGGTGATCGTCTTGAACGGTGGTGGAAACGACCTGCTGTTCGGCTGCGGTTGCGGTCGCTGTAAGGGCATGCTCGATCGGCTGATCTCTTCCGACGGGCGCCGTGGCGCCATCCCGTCCTATGTTGCGGAACTGCGCAAGACCGGTGCGCAGGTGGTTTACGCCGGCTATATGAGAAACCCCGGAACATCGACCCCGATCAAGGCCTGTGGCCCGGCAGGCAATGAGTTGGATCGACGTCTCGGAGAACTCGACAAGCTCGAACCGGGAATGGTTTTCCTGCCAATGTCAGATCTGGTTCCGTACGGCAGCCTTTCCTATCACCAGATCGACCGCATCCACCCCTCGCGCACGGGCAGTCGCGAAATAGGCCTGCGGATCGCGCGGCTGATAGGCCCGCTTCTGGGCAGGCCCCCCGACACATATGTCCCCGCAGAGTACTAGCCTCAGTCTTCAAGGAGGTCCACGATTGTTAAGGTTTGTTAGGTGGTGTCTGCCATTGCCCTTGCTGTCCCCGTCATGGGCCGGCGCCTGAGATGCTGTAGGAGAGATGGTTACAGCATCAGAGACGATCAGATCTCGAATAGCCCAATACGACAAACACATGATTGTCGTGAGATCGCCAGGGCGATGGCCACGGGCCTTGATTCAGGGCCGCCTTTTTTACGAAAAAGCCATATAAATCAATTGCCAAAAAATCTCCTCAAGAATAGGTTTTTCGTGAGATTATGTGGCGCAAGAGGGATGGCATCGTCATGGGACTGATCGGCTATGCGCGCGTCTCCACCGCCGAGGGGGCGCAGGTTCTGGATCGCCAGCTCGACGCGCTGGCCCAGGCATGCTGCGAGCGGATCTTCGAGGACCGCGCGTCGGGAGCCAAGGCCGAACGGCCCGGCCTTGCGGCCTGTCTCGATTTCCTGCGCAAGGGCGACGTGTTGGTCGTACTGGACCTCGACCGTCTCGGGCGGCTTGCCGGCGAGTTGATCGCCCTGATCGACCAGTTGGCGGTGCGCGGCATCGCCTTCCGCGCGCTGAACGCCCCGATGGACACGACGACACCGACCGGCCGGGCTTTCCTGCAGATCCAGGCCGCCTTTGCCGAGATGGAGCGCAATGTCATCCGCCAGCGGGTGAAAGAGGGGTTGGAGGCCGCCCGCGCCCGGGGCCGCAAGGGTGGCCGGCCGCGGATCATGAC